>JBKOUP010000342.1:0-2927 GCA_046723495.1 Acidobacteriota bacterium | reverse complement strand
GATCGAGGTCTTCATCCCCGCCGGCGCGAATCCCCATGTCGTCGCGAAGCTCGAGGGCCTCGGCGCGTACGTGACGAAGTGCGAGCGCAACGGTGCCGCCGGCGATCCCGCCTATCTCCGTTTCCGCGAGGCCGTGGCCGCGGGCGCCCTGCCCTTCACCTGCCAGGGCAACGAGAACGGCCTGGTCATCGAAGGGGGCGAGACGCTCGGTTGGGAGCTCGTCGCGGAGCTGCCGTCGGTCGAGCGCATCGTCATTCAGGCCGGCGGCGGCGCACTGGCCAGCGCCGTGATCGCGGCCTTCAACGACGCCCTGGCCCTCGGCCTCGTCGATCGCCTCCCGCGCTTCGACGCCGTGCAGACCGCGGCCGCGCATCCGCTCAAGCGCGCCTACGATCGCGTCGTCGCGCGCGGCGATCTCGACTACGCGCGGCGTCACCGCTCCGAGTTCATGTGGCCGTGGGAGACGGAGCCGCGCAGCATCGCCGAGGGGCTTCTCGACGACGAGACCTACGATTGGGCGGCGGTGGTGCGCGGCGTGCTCGCCACCGGAGGCGAGGTGATCGTCGTGTCGGAGGAGCAGTTGATGGCGGCGAACCGGGCCGGGCGCGCGGCCGGCTACGACGTGAGCGAGACCGGCTCGGCCGGCTACGCCGGCGTGCTCGCCAGTCCGTCGAGGAATGAGTCGACGGCCGTGCTCTTCACGGGTTGCCGGCGATGACGAACCTCACCCGCTTCGCCTGGCTGTCGATCGCCGCGGCGATCGTGACCATCGCCATGAAGGGCATCGCCTTCGCCATCACCGGCTCGGTGGGGCTCCTCTCCGACGCGCTGGAGTCGCTCGTCAACCTCGTCGCCGCCATCGTCGCTCTGGCCATGCTGATGCTGGCCTCGCGGCCGCCGGACGAGCAGTACGAGTACGGCTACACGAAGGCCGAGTACTTCGCCAGCGGGGCCGAGGGGGCGATGATCTTTCTGGCCGCGGTGTCGATCTGCTGGACCGCGGTCCATCGCCTGCTGCATCCGCGCCCGCTCGAGCAATTGAGCGCCGGGTTGCTGATCACCGTCGTCGCTTCGCTGGTGAACTTCGCCGTCGCGCGCGTGCTGCTGCGGGCCGGACAGCGCTACCACTCCATCACGTTGGAAGCGGATGCCAAGCACCTCATGACCGACGTCTGGACGTCCGCGGGCGTCGTCGCCGGCGTCGGTCTCGTGGCCCTGACGGGGTGGTATCCGCTCGATCCGCTCGTGGCCATCGCCGTGGCCCTGAACATCATCTGGGCCGGGATCCAGCTCGTGCGCCGATCCGCGGGCGGGCTGCTCGACTCGGCCATCCCGCTGCAGGAGCGGCGCCTCGTGGCCGAGGTGCTGGAGCGTTATCAAAGCGAGGGCATCGAGTTCCATGCCCTGCGCACGCGGCAGGCCGGGCCGCGCTACTTCGTGGAGATGCACGTGCTCGTGCCGGGGGCCTGGTCGGTGCAGCAGGGGCACGATCTTGCCGAAGAGATCGAGGGCAAGATCCGTGACGTGCTGCCGCGCGCGCACGTGACGACGCACCTGGAGCCGCGGGAGGATCCGCTCTCGCATCAGGACGTGGAGCTCCGCGGAGGCCGCTAAAGTGGGTCAATATCTTGACCAGTGGTGCCGGCGCTGACCCATGGTTTCCCATCGTTTTCGGCGTGAAAGGGTCAGGAATTGCCTCTTGCGCAAGCACAGCCGTCACCGCACAATGTGACTATCTTTAATTGTCTCAGTGCCTAAGCCGTGATTCCGCAATTCCGGCAGAAGCCTTGCGTTTGGCTGGGCCATTCGAATCGATAAAAAGGGAGGAAATTTCATGTCGATCTCGCGCCGTACGATGGTGCTCTTGGCTCTCGGGCTGCTTCTCGTCTCGGTCAGTGTCTATGCTCAGGATGGTGTCTGGCGGGTCAAGGGAGACAACGGCGAGACCGTCAATGTCCTGCCGCCTCCGGCCGCCGTCCAGGCTCAGGAAAATCACGGTTTCGGCACGCAAGTGCCGACGGCGATGAACGGCTACTCGGTGTTCAACGCCAGCTACGGCTCGGTTCCGGGGCAACTCAACGATCACGGCGGCTCGGTCGTGTCGAACGCGTCGTTCTTCGCGATCTACTACAACAGCCAGCCGGCCTCGGTGCTGCAGTCGGGCATCAACTCCTTCGTCAACAACTTCAGCGGCTCCGATCCGGGCATGCAGGTGATCACGCAGTACAGCAAGAGCGGGAACGCCATCTCCGCGACGCTCGGCAACGCCGGAAGCTTCGTCGACAACAACCCGACGCCGCGCCGCATCTCCGACTCGAGCATCCAGTCGTATCTGGCCAGCAAGTTCAGCTCCGGCCAGGTCGCCTTCAGCAACAGCCGCATCTACGGCGTCTACCTGCCGCAGGGCACCGTTTCCACGGCCGGCTCGTCGCGCTCCTGCACGAGCTACTGCGGTTACCACAGCAGCTTCACCTACAACGGACAGACGGCGCTCTACGCGGTCTTCCCGTACAACGACTGCTCCGGCTGCTCGCTCAGCGGCAAGACCGTTCTGGACATGGAGACGATCGTGACCTCGCACGAGATCCGCGAAACGATCACCGATCCGGTGAACGCGTGGTGGGAGTCGTCCTCGGGCTACGAGGCCGACGACAAGTGCGCGTGGCACAACCTCTATCAGCAGACCGGCGGCGCCTGGGTGCAGCCGGAGTACTCGAACGCGCTGGCCGGCTGGCCGCGCGGCTGCGTCACTCCGTAACCCTTGCTCTCGCTCCTGATCTTATGGATGGCGGCGGCCACGCCGCCGCCATCCTCGGACGAGGTCCTGGCGACGGTCAACGGCGTCGCCATCCACCGCAGTGATCTCGTCAGCGCGCTCGACGACCGCGCCAAGCAGGCCTACGCCGACGCGCTCGACGATCTCCGCG
>JBKOUP010000411.1:0-6360 GCA_046723495.1 Acidobacteriota bacterium | reverse complement strand
ACCAGGGCCAGCACGAGACCGGGCATGAAGCTGAGGACGGGGATGCTCTGGAGGATGTCGAGCAGCGGCACGAGCACGCGCTCGGCCAGGGCGTCCTTGGCCGCCCAGTATCCGTACGTCAGCGTGAAGAGGAGCGAGAGCGCATAGGCGAGGAGGCCGCGCGAGAGGGAGTAGAACGCGTACAGCGGCAGCGCGCGCGGGGAGAGGTCGATCTGGACGTGCGGGCGCAGCGTGCGCCACTCGCCGGCCAGGGAGAAGATGCCGATGACGACGCCGACCAGGCCGAGGAGCAGGACGAGGTCGAGCCAGCGCGCGCCGACGCGCTCGAGGAACGCGGTGGCCTCGCCCCAGCTCGTGTGCGGATGCGCGTGAGTCTCCTGCTCCGGCAATCGTCCTCCTCGCGCGATCTACTTCCAGGGTCGGTCATGAGCGGCGGCGATTGTATCTGACGAATCGATCTGTGATTCACTTCGCATGGCAATGACTGCCGGGAAGCGCGTGGCCACATGGGCGGCGGCGATCGCGGCGATCGCGCTCGTCACGGCCATCGGTCGTCTTGCCAACGTCAACGCCACCACGGTCGGCTTCACCTACCTCATCGTCGTCCTCTTCGTCTCCGTCTGGGGCGACCTCCTCGTCGGCACGGTCTCCTCCGTCATCGCCGCGCTCTGCTACAACGTCTTCTTCTTCCCGCCGCTGTACACGCTGACCATCGCCGAGCCCGCCAACTGGGTCGCCCTCGGCGCGTTCCTCATCTCCTCCGTGACCGTGAACCGCCTCGTCGTCACCGCGCGCGTGCTGGCCCAAAAAGCGGAGCAGCGGCGCAACGAGCTGGAGACGCTCTATGCGCTGAGCGTCGATCTTTTCGCCGCCACGAGCCGCGGTGAAGCCGCCGGACGCGCGCTGCAGCTCCTCGGCGCTCACGGCGGCGGCATCGTGCTGTTCGAGGGCGGCACATTCGGCGAGACGCCGGACGAGGCCCTCGTCGCCGAGGTCGAGCGCGGCGGCGAGGTCATCGAGCTCCCGTCGCCGCTCGGCCGCGACGTCTACCTCCCGCTCCACCTTGGCGGCACGACCGCGGGCGTGCTCGCCGTGCGCGGCACGAGCGCGTCCAGGCGCGCGCTGGAGTCGGCGGCGCGCCTCGTGGCCCTCGCCGTCGAGCGCGAGCGCTTCATGGAGGAGAACGCGCATATGCAGGCCCTGCGCGAAAGCGAAGCCCTGAAGACGTCGCTGCTGCGGGCCATCTCGCACGACCTGACGACGCCGATCACCGCGGTGACGATCCGCACGGAGTCGCTGCGCCGCCGCGCCGGCGCGGACAAGGAGTTCCTCGACGACGTCGACGCCGTGGCCGAGGAGACGGGGCGGCTGCGGCGGCGGATCGACAACCTGCTGGCCATGGCCCGTCTCGAGGCGGGGAAGTCGAAGCCGCGCCGCGAGCCGACGCCGCCCGCGGACCTCTTCCGCGCCGCGCGCGAGAACCTGCCCCTCGTCTTCGCCGCCCGCCCGGTGACGGTGCACGTTGACGCCGACTGTCCCGACGCGAACGTCGATCCGTCGCTGGCGCTGGAGATCCTCGTGAACCTGCTCGAGAACGCCCACCGCGTCTCCCCGCCCGGCGCGCCGGTGGAGCTCGTCGCCCGGCGCCATCCGCTCGACGCCGACAAGGTGCGCATCGAGGTCCTCGACCGCGGTCCCGGCGTTCCCGCGACCACCGACGTCGCCCAGCGCGGCCTCGGATTGGAGATCGCGCGCAGCCTGGCCGCGGCGAACGGCGGCAGCATCGGCCTGGCTCCGCGCGACGGCGGCGGCACCGTGGCGCGCATCGATGTTCCGGCGGCCCTGCTGCCGGTGGTGGAGGAAGCATGACCATCTCGCCGCTCGTGCTCCTCGTCGACGACGATCCGGCGATCCGCGACTCGCTGTCGAAGGAGCTGCGCGCCGCCGGCTACACGACGGTGACGGCGGCGAACGGCGCGGAAGGGGTGGCGGCGATGCAGACGCATGCTCCCGACGTGATCCTCACCGACCTGGCCATGCCGCGCTCCGACGGCTTCGAGTTGATCTCGGCGGTGCGCGCGACCTCGGCGGTGCCGATCGTCGTCCTCTCCGTGCGCGGCGGCGACGCCGACAAAGTTCGTGCCCTCGACCTCGGCGCGGACGACTTCGTCACCAAGCCCTTCTCCGTGACCGAGCTCCTGGCGCGCATCCGCGCGCAGCTGCGCAGGACGAGCGCGTCGCCGCCGGCGCAACTGGCATTCGACGATCTGTCGATCGACCTGGAGCGCCGCCGCGTCGTGCAGGGCGGGCGGGAGGTGCGCCTGACGCCGACGGAGTTCTCGCTGCTGGAGCTGCTGGCGACGAATGCGGGGAAGCCGATGTTCATCGAGCAGATCATCACGCGCGTCTGGCGCTCCGCGCCGAGCACGACGGCCGACACGGTGCGCGTGCACATGAGCTCCCTGCGGAAGAAGATCGAGCCCGAACCGTCCGAGCCGCGCTACATCGTTACGGAGCCGTGGGTCGGGTATCGCTTCATCGCCGAGCCTTTGTGAATTCTTAAGCCCGCCCTTCGCGAATTTTTGCGACCGCGCTCTCCGCCGCGTGTTGTGAAGTCCATGAAGTGCGCGCTCTGCGTGGTGCTTTTCTGGGCGATGGCGGCGGCGCTGGTGCTGGCCGTGCCGTATGACGCGGTGAAAGGCGGCCTGATCGTGATCGCCGCCTTCGCCTACATGCGCACGATGCGCGGCGCCACGATCGATCACGCGCTGCTCGTCGGCGCGGCGTGGGTCGTGCTGGCCATCGTCGCCGAAGTCTTCCAGGCTTCGCGGAGCGGCAGCGGCTGGTTTAACCTGGTTGGCTCGCCCGCGCATCCGAACGCGCGCGTGATGCTGCTGATCGCCTGGGTCGGCGCGCCGTCGCTCTTCGTACGGACGCGGTCGTAAGATGCGCGCGGCATGTCCGCGCGCGACGACAAACAGCCGCTGCTGCTCCTGAGCCTTTCCGCGCTCGGCGTCGTCTTCGGCGACCTCGGCACGAGCCCGCTGTACGCGCTGCAGGAAGCGTTTCACGGCCAGCGCGGCGTCCGGCCGACGCCCGACAACGTCATCGGCATGGTCTCGCTTTTTCTTTGGGCGCTCCTCCTCATGGTCAGCGTCAAGTACGTCGCGTTGCTGATGCGCGCCGGCAACCGCGGCGAGGGAGGCATCCTCGCGCTGCTCGCCCTGCTCACGCGCGGCGCACGCATCCGCCGAGCCGCCGTCTTCGTCGTGCTGGCCCTCTTCGGCGCGGCCATGCTCTACGGCGACGGCATCATCACCCCGGCCATCTCCGTCCTCAGCGCCGTCGAGGGCCTCGCCGTGGCCACGCCGAACCTCGCCGCCGCCGTCGTCCCCGCGACCATCGTCATCCTCATCCTTCTCTTCGCCGTGCAGCCGTACGGCTCGGGGCGCGTCGGCGTCTTCTTCGGACCGATTCTCGCCACCTGGTTCGTCGTCATCGCCATCCTCGGCGTGCATTCGCTCCTCGGCAACCCGCGCGCGCTCATCGCGCTGAACCCGCAGCACGCCGTCCACTTCTTCATGAACAACGGCTCGCGCGGCTTCCTCGCCCTCGGCGCCGTCATCCTCTGCCTCACCGGCGGCGAGGCTCTCTACGCCGACATGGGCCACTTCGGCCGGCAGCCGATCCAGGTGGCGTGGTACGGCCTGGCGCTCCCGTCGCTCGCCCTCAGCTACCTCGGACAGGCCGCGTACCTGCTCGGCCATCCGCAGGCGGCCAGCCGTCCGTTTTACTCGACCGTGCCGGCGCCACTGCTCTATCCGATGGTCGTCCTGGCCACGCTCGCCACCATCGTCGCCTCGCAGGCGCTCATCTCCGCGGTCTTCTCGCTGACGCGCCAGGCCGCGCAGCTCGGCTTCGCGCCGCGCGTCAACGTCGTCCACACCTCGGGCGCGGTGGCCGGACAGATCTATCTCCCCGCGCTGAACTGGATGCTGATGATCGCCACCGTTGCCATCGTCCTCGTCTTCCGTTCCTCCGACCGCCTGGCCGCGGCGTTCGGCCTCGCTGTCTCGACGACGATGGCCATCACCACGATCCTCTTCGGCGCCGTCGCCCACCGGCGCTGGCGCTGGTCGTGGCTGACCGTCGCCGCCGTCTGCGGATTCTTCGGCATCGCCGACCTCGCCTTCGTCGGCGCGAACGTGGTGAAGTTCGTCGATGGCGGATGGCTGCCGCTCCTCATCGGCGCCGCGGTCTTCGCCATCCTCTCCACGTGGTCGACGGGACAGCGGCTGCTGCAGTCGGTCTCGCAGGAGCGCTCCATTCCGCTCGACGCCTTCCTGGAAAGCCTAGCCCGGCATCCGCCGATCCGCATCCGCGGCACGGGCGTCTTTCTGGCGCGGGAAGGGGAGGGCGTGCCGCTCGTGCTGCTCCATCACCTCAAGCACAACCAGGTACTGCACGAATGCGTGGTGCTGCTGACGATCCTGACCGCGGAGGTGCCGGTGGTCTGCAAAGAAGATCGCCTCACCACGGAGTCGCTGGCGATGAACTTCCATCGCGTCACCGGCCGCTTCGGATTCATGGAAGAGCCGAGCGTGCCGCTGATCATGCAGATGGCCGCCGACGGCGGCGTTCCCGTCGACTTCGACCGCACCACGTACTACCTCGGCCGGACCACGCTCGTGCCCCACGGCGAGCGCAGGACGAAGCGGATGAACGCCCTCCGCCTGATGCTCTACACGTTCCTCAAGCGCAACGACCGCAGCGCCTCGCTCTACTTCGAGATGCCGCCGAACCGCGTCGTCGAGCTGGGGACGCGCGTGGAGCTGTGACGATGGCGCGGCTGGCTCAAGGTTTACCTCGGCATGGCCGCCGGCGTCGACATCGTCGTCGCCCTGGCGTGCAGCTGGCCATCTCCCTGACTGCTCGACTTCGTGCAGGCCGAAGGAATCACGGTCCTGGTCGTCGGCCGGCCGACCAGGCACGGCCTTGGTCAGCCGCGTCGCCCCGAGCACTCGGATCTCCTCTTCTTGGAATCGATCTTCACAAGGCCATGCAGCTTGCCGATGTGCTCGAGGATCTGGAGATCGCCCGAAAGATCGAGAAAGGCGAGCAGCACCGTCCAGTCAAAAACGACGGCTTCGGCTCCAGATAGACGCAGGGCCTGCGCTCCGCCCCTGTGGTCTCCCCCTAAACTATCATTCCCCCGTGCCCCTCCAGCCCGACTCCACGCTCGGTCCCTATCGCATCGCCGGCGTCATCGGCGAGGGAGGGATGGGCGTCGTCTACCGCGCCAAGGACACGCGCCTTGGCCGCGACGTGGCCATCAAAGTCCTCACCCACGTCGCCACCGACGATCGCGAGCGGCTGCAGCGCTTCGAGCAGGAGGCGCGGGCCACGGGGATGCTCAACCATCCGAACCTCCTCACCATCTACGACGTCGGCCACGACGGGGGCGGGCCGTACATCGTCAGCGAGCTCCTCGAAGGGGAGACCCTGCGCGACCGCCTCACGCGCGGGCCGCTGCCGCCGCGCCGCGCCGTCGACGCCGCGCTGCAGATCGCCCAGGGGCTTGCGGCGGCGCATGAGAAGGGTGTCATCCACCGCGACCTCAAGCCCGAGAACATCTTCCTCACCCGCGACGGCCGGGCGAAGATTCTCGATTTTGGCATCGCCAAGCTGAGTGCCTCGGCCGACATCTCCTTCCAGAGCGCGGCCACCGAGCCGGGCATGGTCATCGGCACCGTCGGCTACATGTCGCCCGAGCAGGTGCGCGGCGATCCCATCGACACCCGCTCCGACATTTTCTCCTTCGGCGTCATCGTCTACGAGATGCTCTCGGGCGCGCGCGCGTTCAAGCGCGAGACCTCGATCGAGACGCTGCGGGCCATCCTCAAAGAAGATCCGGCCGAGCTGACGGAGAAACTGCCGAACATCCCGCCGCCGCTCGAGAAGCTCGTCCGGCGCTGCCTCGAGAAAGACCGCGACCTGCGCTTCCAGTCGGCGCGCGACCTCGCCTTCAACCTGGAGACGCTGTCGTTCGCGTCGTCGTCCGGAACGTTTGCCGGATCGGCGGCGACGCCGCGCGTCTCCGGACAGACGGCGACGATGCGCGTGCCGACGCCGCCGGCGCGCACGATGACGACGGCGCGTCCCGCCGCCGCGCGCCCGAAGCGGCGCGTCTCGCCGGTGCTTCTCACGCTGCTCTACATCGTCTCCATCGGCGGCGCGGCATTCGGCGCGTGGACGCTCGCCAACCGCATGAAGGAATCGACGGCCGAAGTGACGTTCCAGCGCCTGACCTTCCGCCGCGGCGAGGTGCACAACGCGCGCTTCGTGCCCGAGGGCGACACC
>JBKOUP010000064.1:0-6966 GCA_046723495.1 Acidobacteriota bacterium | reverse complement strand
CAGGAGAACCTTGCCGGCATGCGCGTCGTGCGCGCCTTCGGGCAGGAGCAGCGGGAGATCGCGCAGTTCAACGCGGAGAACCGCGAGTACGTCGAGCGCAACCGCTCGCTGATCAAGCTGACGGCGACCTTCCATCCGCTGCTGCACTCGCTGATCGGCGTCGGCTTCGTGGTGATCTTCTTCCTCGGCGGGCGAAAGATGATCGACCGCACGATGACCATCGGCGCTTTCGTGGCCTTCCAGTTCTACCTCGGACGGATGGTTTGGCCGCTCATCGCCATCGGCTGGGTGATCAATCTCTTCCAGCGCGGCATGGCCTCGATGACGCGCCTGCACGAGGTCTGGTCGGTCGAACCGTCCGTCGAGCTGAGCGCGCGGGAGACGCTGATCGCGGTGCCGCGCGGCGACATTGACATCCGCGGCCTCACCTTCGCCTACGCCAATTATCCCGTGCTTCGCGACATCGACCTCCACGTGCGGGCCGGCGAGACGATCGGCATCGTCGGGCGCACCGGCAGCGGGAAGTCGACGCTGCTGGCGCTGCTGAGCCGCGTCTTCGAGCCGCCGCCGGAGACGATCTTCATCGACGGCAAGCCGGTGGAGGCGATCCCGCTGCGGCAGCTGCGCGAGTGGATCGGCATGGTGCCGCAGGAGACGTTTCTCTTCTCGGAGTCGATCGCCGAGAACATCCGCTTCGGCCGCGCCGAGGCCTCGGCGGACGAGGTCGATCACGCCGCGAATCTCGCCGGCCTCGGCGGCGACGTGGCCACGTTCCCGCAGGGACTCGAGACCGTCATCGGCGAGCGCGGCATCACGCTCTCCGGGGGGCAGAAGCAGCGCACGGCCATCGCCCGCGCGCTCGTGCGCGATCCGCTGATCCTCCTGCTCGACGACGCCCTCAGCGCCGTCGACACGCAGACCGAGGAGAAGATCCTGCGCGCGCTGCGCGAGATCCGGAAGGGGAGGACGGTGCTGATCGTCTCGCACCGCGTCTCCTCGGTGAAGGACGCCGACCACATCATCGTCCTCGACGACGGCCGCATCGTCGAGCGCGGCACGCACGAGTTGCTGCTGGCCCGCGACGGGTATTACGCGGAGCTGTATCGCAAGCAGACGTTGGAGGAGGAGATCGAGGAGATTGCGTGAGGTTCTTAGTTGTTAGTTCTTGGTTCTTAGTTTTAGAAAACGAACGACTGGGAACGAACTAAGAACCAAGAACTAAGAACCAAGAACGAACAACATGTCCGAATTGATCGAAAAGCACGAAGACGAAGGCGCCAAAGCCTTCGATCCCCATCTCGCGCGGCGGCTGCTGCGCTACCTGCGGCCGTACCGCGTGCGCGCGGGCGTCTCCGTCGCGCTGGTCATCTTCTCCTCCATGCTCGAGGTCGCGGGGCCGGCCATCATTGCCATCGCTGTCGATCTTTACGTCGAGCCCGTGCAAGGGGCGCAGACCGTCGGCGTCAGCGCCTGGGCCGGGGCGTGGCTGCGCGCGCATGGCCTGGGCTTTGATGCGATGGCCGGCATCAACGTGGCCGCGCTGATCTACCTCGTCACGCTGCTGGCCGGCTTCGGCGTGCTCTACACGCAGATGGTGATGATGAACCTGATGGGGCAGTACATCATGTACGACCTCCGCAAGGAGATCTTCACGCACCTGCAGCGGCTCGACGTGCAGTTCTTCGACCGCAACCCGGTGGGGCGGCTGATGACGCGCGTGACCACCGACGTCGACGCGCTCAACGAGATGTTCACGGCCGGCTTCGTGGCCATCTTCGGCGACGTCTTCGTCCTGACCGGCATCGTCGGCGTGCTGTTCTGGATGAACTGGCGGATGGCGCTGGTGCTCTTCTCGATCACGCCGGCGATCATCCTCGTCTCCATCTGGTTCCGCCGCGGCGCGCGCATCACGTATCGCCAGGTGCGCGCGCGCATCGCCGCGATCAACGCCTTCCTGCAGGAGCACATCTCCGGCATGTCCACGGTGCAGCTCTTCAACCGCGCCGACGCCGAGGCGGCGAAGTTCGACAACCTCAACGCCCGCCACCGCGACGCGAACATCGACTCGATCTTCTACTACGCCGTCTTCTACCCGGTCATCGAGCTGATCGAGACCGTCGGCGTGGCCCTGATCGTCTGGTACGGCGGCGGGCAGGTCATCCGCGGGACGCTGTCGATCGGCGCGCTCATCGCCTTCTTCACCTACTCGCAGCGCTTCTACGAGCCGATCTCCGACCTCTCCGAGAAGTACAACATCCTGCAGGCGGCCATGGCGGCCAGCGAACGGATTTTCAAGCTCCTCGACACGCCGGTGAAGATCCTCGACCGCGGCAGGCGCGACGCCGGCGAGCTGCGCTCGATCGAGTTCCGGAACGTCTGGTTCGCGTACAACGAGCCGGAGTGGGTGCTGAAGAACGTCTCCTTCCGCGTGGAGCGCGGCGAGCGCGTGGCCGTCGTCGGGCACACCGGCGCGGGGAAGACGACGGTGACGGCGCTGCTGCTGCGCTTCTACGAGCCGCAGCGCGGGGAGATCCTGATCAACGGCATCGACATCCGCGACTACTCGCTGGAGTCGCTGCGGGCGCTCTTCGCCATCGTGCAGCAGGACTTTTTCCTCTTCACCGGCACGGTGGAGCAGAACATCAGCCTGGGCGACAGCGACATCACCGCCGAGGCCGTGCGCAACGCCGCCGTGCGCGTGCAGGCGGACCGCTTCATCTCCCGGCTGCCGGAGCAGTACGGGGCCGAGGTGCGCGAGCGCGGCGCCGGCTTCTCCGTCGGCGAGAAGCAGCTCCTTTCCTTCGCCCGCGCGCTGGCCTTCAACCCGCCCGTGCTGATCCTCGACGAAGCGACGTCGTCGATCGACACGGAGACGGAGCGGCTGATCCAGGAGGCCATCCTGACGCTGATGGAGGGGCGCACGTCGATCGTGATCGCCCACCGGCTCTCCACGATCCGCTCCGCCGACACGATCCTCGTCTTCCACCACGGCGAGATCCGCGAGCGCGGCACGCACGAGGAGCTGATGCGCGCGAACGGGCTATATCGCAAGCTGTACGAGATCCAGTACCGCGAGACGGCCGTGGCCTAAGGCTTGCCGCCGGCATCGACGCTCACGATTTCGGTGCGCCCCGCGTAGCTGACGACGATGCGCGACGATGCGCCGATGCGCACGGCGATCCTGCCGTCGATGGAGATCGTGCAGCTGTCGCGCGGCATCAGCTGCCGGTTGCACTGGCTCGTGTCGATGAGGTAGCGCGACGCGGTTTCGGGCTTCACGCCGAGGGTGACGGGGATCGCGCCCGTGTTCGTGATCACGACTTTCTTCGTGCCGGGATCGCCGTGGAAGTTGATCTCGCGCGGATTGATCTCAATGCTCGGGAGTTGTTGCTGGCTCAAACCGATTCCCCGCAACTCGCCGCGCGCGACGGAGTTGTTGCCGATGTCGACGAGCGTCAGCCGGCCGTTCGCGATTCCGTCAACCGCCGGCCGGAATTGCAGGCGCACCTCGCAGGTGCCGCCGGGGGCCAGCTTCGCGCCGCGGCAGGCGTCGAGCGTGATCGCGAACGGCGGCGTCGACGTGGCGTGGCCGACGGCGATCGTCGCCGGCGCGCTGTTGGTGAAGCGGACGCCGCGCTCGACGGCGTTGCCGAGGAAGGCGTGGCCGAAGTCGGTCAGAGGGAGAACGACCGGTTGTGGCTGCCGAACCTCGGCCTCGAGCTGGATTACCGCCCTGCCGCCGTTCGTGTTGACGATGATCGAGCTGGTGCCTCGTCCAACGAAAACGACGGAAAGACTGCACGACGTGTTTCCGGCGAGTGATTTGCCGCAATTGCCCGAGAGACGAACCGCGCGCTCGTCCGCGGAGATGCTCTCGATCGTCAGCGCCTCGTCGCCGTCGTTTTTGACCGAGACCAGCTGCGGAGACGGCGGGAAGACGAGCTTCTGCGGCGAGACCACGAGGTGCGCCGGTTTGAGCGCCGGCGGCGGCGGGGCCTCGCTTCCGGCGCCGAGGAGCGCGCCTTTGGCGATGACCGCGCCATCGGCACCGCCGAGGAGCAATTCTCCGGTGGCGCTCCCGCCTGCGGTGGGACGGAACTGCACGCGCACTTCGCAGTTGACGCCCGGCGCGACCGTGCCGCTGCAGGTGTCGGCGGCGATCGCGAACGGCACGCCGGCAGACGTCTTGGCGACGGCGATCGGTGTCGGGCCGCTATTCATGAAATGGATGCTGCGCTCCGTGTTGGCGCCGACGGCGGTTTGGCCGAAGTCGGTTGCGCCGAGGTCGACGGCCGGGATCGCTCGTCCTTCGCCGTCGAGCGCAATCGTCGTCGTGCCGCTGTCGGTCTGCACGCCGAGGAGGGCGGGCTGCGCGCCGGCGGCGGACGGCGCGAAGACCACGGCGACGCTGCACGACTCGTTCGGTGCGAGCGTGGCGCAGTCGTTCTTGACGTGGAAGGCGTCCTTGTCGGCCGCAATTTTCGAGATCGTCAGCGGTGCGCCGCCATCGTTGCGCAACCGCAGGAGCTGCGCGTCCGAAGCCGTGCCGGCGAGCTGCGGGGCGAAGGCCATCGCGATGGCGGACGCGGTCAGATGCGCGGGCGTGCCTGGATTCGCCGGCGGTGGCGGCGCCGACGAGCGCGACATGGCGATCACGATCGCCGCGACGAGCGCCGCGATGACGACGGCACGCGCGCCGCGCCGGTCGCGGCGCTTCTCCTCCTCGACGTAGTCGGCCAGACGAACGGTGATGCGGCGCATGTCAGCTCGCGTGGAACTCGCGAACGGTCGTGGTGCCGTCCTTCTCCTCGATCACGAACTGGATCGGCGGCAGCTCCTTCTTGGCCTCGCCACCGCCCCCGCCGCCCGGGGCGACGAAGTCGCGGATGCGGTCGGCGCCGCCGGCGAGGACGAGCCACGACAGCGCCGCGTCGAGCCACGGCGGCGTGCCCGGGTTCAGCCGCGAGAGGATCTTGATGTTCGCGAGCCAAACCGCGAGCGCGGCGAGGATGCCGGCGATCAGGAAGCGGTAGATCTTGCGCATCCGCTCCGGCCCTTTCGGGTTCTCACTGAAGAACATCAGCGCCGCGACGAGGCGCTCGATGACGAACGCGGTGAGCAGAACGGTGACGATGAGGCGTGCGCTGTCGTCCATGCTTCATCATAGCGCGCGCATGGCCGTCGCCGGCGACATGCGGCTGGCCCGCAGCGCCGGAAGGATGCCGCCGGCGAGGCCCATGATGGCCGCGAAGAGGACGCCGCGGACGAACAGCGGCACGGTCACGGCGAAATGAAAGTTCATCTCGCTGAAGGTGAACCAGTTCGTCGTGCCGGTGGAGAGGCCGTTGAGGGGGATGACGCCCACCCCGCCCACGATGCCCCCGACGATCGACAGCAGCACGGCTTCGGTGACGAAGGAGAGCGCGATCGCCGCGCGGGTGAAGCCGAGGGCACGCAGCACCGCGACCTCGCGGCCGCGCGAGGCCACGGCGGCGTACATCGTGTTCATGGCCGCGAAGGCGGACCCGACGGCCATGACGATGGCGATGATGTTGCCGAGGATCTGAACCGGCGTGGCCGCCTTCGTCTGCTCGGCGTAAAAGGCGCGCTCGCCGCGGGCGTCGAACTTCATGCGTGGATCGCCGGAGAGCGCGTCGATGACGGTGCGCACGCTGCCGCGGTCCGCGGCGCGGGCGAGGATGTTCGAGTAGTTGACGCGCTCGAAGGCGGAGCTGATGTCCTCCGCTCCCGTCCACATTTCCGAGGCGTAGGCGGAGCGGCCGGCGTCGAAGATGCCGACGACGCGGAAGTGCGCGCGGCCGCTGACGAGCTCGTCGCCGAGGCTCGTGTCCCGGAAGCGCGCGGCGATGGTGCGGCTCACCGTCAGCTCGCGCCGGCCCGGGACGTACCAGCGCCCGGCCGTGAGTTGCACGACGGGCCGGAGCGCGCGCCCGGTCGGGCCGAGTCCGCGCATGACGACGTTCGAGGAGCCGTTCGTGACGCGCGGCTGCTGCACGTAAACCATGCGCTCGACGGAGACGAGCGGCTCGCCGTCCGGGCCGCGCCCGACGCCGGGAATCGTCCGCGCCGCCAGCGCCGAGGTCGGCTCGATGAGGCTCCCGGTCTCGCTCTGCGCGCCGTTGCGGATGGCGAGCACGTTCAGCGGCTCGCCGGTGGCGACGAAGGTGAGGCGGATCCCTTCGACGAGAGCCATGACGGCGACGAAGACGGCCACGCTGACGCCGATGCCGAAGACGGTGAGCAGCGTGGAGGTCCGGCGCACGAGAAGGTTGCGGACGTTGTACTTGACCGGAACGAGCATCACGCCACCTCGCGCAGCCCGGCCGCGATCGGCCGCGCGGCGCCGCGCCAGGCCGGGATGACGGCGCTGACGATCGACATCGCCAACGCCACGCCGACGGCGAGGGCCACGGTCGGAGCCTTGATGTCGAAGTGCTGGACGATGCCGTTGGTCAGCTTGTAGATGTCGAAGGTGTCGAAGAAGAGGCGCGCGCCGAGGACGCCGGCCACTCCGCCGCCGCCGGAGATGAGGATCGACTCGGCCACGAACATCGCCAGCACCTGCGCGGGGCGGAAGCCGAGGGTCTTCAGCACGGCGATCTCGTGCGTGCGCTCGCGGACGGCCATCGACATCGTGTTCGTCGCCACGAGAACGATGGCGAAGACGACGGCGATGGCGATGAAGCTGATGAAGAGGGCCACGTTGCCGAGCATCGAGGAGAAGCCGAGGACGAAGTCCTTCTCCGACTCGGTGCGTGTCGGGACGTCGGAGTTGCGGAAGGTGTCGTCGATCTGCCGCGCCAGCGCCGCCGGCGAGTTGCCGGCCGACGTCCGCACGATGAAGGCCATGGTCTTGTCGGCGCGGCTCGGCATCGTCCGCCGCAGCAACTCGTTGACGTAGCGGTAGTGGCAGACCGGCGCGTTCTGCGCGGGACCGGTGAAGGT
>JBKOUP010000399.1:0-6835 GCA_046723495.1 Acidobacteriota bacterium | reverse complement strand
ACCCCCCCCCCCCCGCCAACCCCCACCACCCCGTCAGCAAGCGCCAGCGCCGCCGAGACGTCCTCCTCGCGCCGCAGCAGCACGCCGCGATCGTCGGCGTCAGCTACCGCGTGGCCAACGAGAAGACCGGCTGGACGGCGTACCGCCAGACCGTGGCCGCGCACAGCGAGTACATCGCCAAGACCGACTCCTTCCGCAGCCCGCTGCGCCCGCCGCTGCAGCGCGTCTTTCTCGACTTCTTCGTCCGTCCCTACCGCATGCCCGCGATCAACATCGCGATCGCGCTTTTTGCCGCAATCTCGCTCGTAATGCATCGCCGCCACGTCCTGCTGATGCTCGCCGCCTTCGGCCCGTTCTGCCTCTTCGCCTGGCTGATGCTCGACCACTACAGCGCCAGCCGTTTTTCGATCGGCTACGCGCCGCTGATCGCTCTGCTCGCCGCTGACGGCATCGCGTTCGTGGCCCGAAAGGACGCGTTCGCGGCGATTCTCGTCGCGGCGATGCTCGTCTGGACCTGGCCGGCGCTGCGCGTCGTGCACACGACCGTCGCGCCGCCGGTGCAGGCCACCGACTGGATCCGCGCCCACGTCGACCGCCGTACGCCGCTCTACGTCCACCTCGGCATGGTCCCGTACGCGGAGGCGCTCCTCGCCGACCGTGAAGTCCGCGAAGTCCTGAGCCCGCCCGCGCCGTGGACGAGCGGCCCGACGCCGCTCTTCCTCCGCGAAGATCCCGGCGCGATCAACTTCACGCGCCCGCGCGGGCACCTCTGGTGGCTGACGCGCCAGCGCTACTTCGTCGTCTCCATCACGCCGGTGACGCAGCGCGCCATCCTGCGCAGCGGCTGGTACGACGAGGAGGGGAGCGACGGCGCGCGCTGGCGCTGGATGGGCGCGCGCAGCGTGACCGCCCTGCCGCCGGCGAGGCACGCGCATTTGCATTTGTCGCTCTACGTGCCGAGGGACCTCGTCGGCTCGCCGGACATCGAGGTGAGGTTGAACGGCGCGGCCATCGCGCGCGTTCGCGCCACGATGCCGAACATCGACATCGAGCGCGACGTCGACGGCGGGGCGGCGAACGAGCTGGTCATCGAGACCGAGCGCGCCGTCAAGCCGCCGAACGATCCGCGCGTTTTGGGACTGCGCCTCAACGCGCTGGAGTGGTCAGAGCGCAAATGAGATCGTCTGCGGCCGCCACGTCTTCACGCGCTTGCCGTTCTTCGTCGGCGTTGAGAAGCGCACCGTACGGATGGCCCGGACGGCCTCGTCGTTGAAGCCGAAGCGCGGATCGCCGCGCAGGATCTTCACGTCGACCACGCGGCCGTTCTCGTCGATCAGCGTCGTCACCACGATCGTCGCCTGGGCCTTCGCCCGCGCCGCCATCGGCGGATAGGCCGGACGGATCGGCGACAGCGGCGACACCGGCGCGTCGAGCTGGTCGAACTCCACGACGTCGCCCTCGCGCACCGTCGCCACCGGCGGCGGCGCGGCCTGCTGCTGCGTCTGCAGCTGCGCGACCTGTTGCGGCGCCGTCTGCTGCTGCGTCGCCGTCTGCGGCGCGGGCGCCTGGGCCTGCTTCTGCTCCAGGCGGCGCTCGTCGAGGGCGGCCGCCGACGGCGCGCCGCGGTCGTCGCGCGTTTGCGGGCGCTGCTGCTGCGGCGGCGCGGCGGAGGCTTCCGTCGTCACCGGCGCGTTCTTCGACTGCTGCTGTTTGAGCTGCTGCGTGTAGTCCTTCTGCAGCTTCAGCATCTCTTCCTGCAGCTTCTGATTGACGGCCGCCTCGAAGGCCTTCTTCTGCGCTTCCGGATCGACCGTTGCCGTCGTCGACGTCGACGTCGCCGCCACGACCGGCTGCGACACCACCACCGGCGCCGGCGCGTTCATGGCCGCCTTCACCGGCGGCGGAGCGGCCGGCGTCGGCGTGGCCGGCTTGGAGCCGCCGCGCATCATCACCAAGGCGACGATGCCGCCGACGACGAGCACGATCGCCGCGGCCGCGATCAGCGGTGCGAAATTCTTCTTCTTCGGCTCGTCCTCGCCGATGCCGAACATCGGCGTGGCGATGGCCGGCATCGGCGCGGGCGCGGCGGCCGGCGCGGGCTCCGCGTACGCCGCGGCGTTCACCTTCGACTCCTTCTCGCGGTCGATCGCCTCCGCCTCCATCTCCTTCTTCAGCAGGTTGCTGAGGTAGAAGGCGAGGTTGAACGTCGTCGCCGAATACTTCCCGCCGTGCGCGAGCGCGGAGAGCTGCTGCTTCATCTCCGTCATCGACGGATAGCGCATGGCCGGATCGAGGTGCAGCGACTTCTCGAGGATGGCCCGGATCTCCGGCGGCATCTCCTGTCCGGCCATCGTCTTCGCCGCGCGCACGGCCTGCATGAACGCGCTCGCCGTCAGCGAGTCGGGCGGCTCCTCGCCGGTCACGAGCAGGTAGAGGATCGCCCCCATGGCGTAGACCTCGGAGGACTTCGTCGGCTCGCCGGACGCGCGGATCTCCGGCGCGACGTAGCGCGAGACCTCGCCGGCCACGCGCGTGTCGCGCAGCGAGGCGATGATCCCGCGGCCGAGCTGCTGTCCGGCCACGCGGATCTCGCCGTCGTCGCTGATCCAGATGAACTGCGGCAGCAGTGCGCCGTGAAGGAGGCGCTTGTCGCCGTACTTCAGATCGCCCGTCGTCGCCAGCGAGAGGGCTACCTTCTCCGCGACGACGATGGCCTGGTCGAGCGGAATCGGATTCGGATGCTGGTTCGTGCCGCCGCGGGCGCGGTCGACGATGTGCCGCAGCGAGCGTCCGACGGCGTACTCGTAGGCGATGTAGGGGATGCCGTCGACCGTGCCGATGGACTGGTTGCGCACGAACGACGTGCCGCTCAGCATCGGCACGATCTCGGCCGCCTCGGCCGCGCTCCGCGCGAGGGCCTCGCGGTTGCCGCCGCTCAGGCGACGCAGCGCCACCGTGCCGGCGAGCTGGCCGCCGTCGACCTTGCCGGCGCGCCACAAATCGCCGAGGGCATCCGCTTCGAGGCGCTTGAAAAGAATGAACGTTCCGAATTGCTCGTACGGTCTGCTCTTGCTGGCCATGGTGACACGGACCCCCGGAAATGAGTGGAAAGTGGAAAGCGAAGGATAGCACGCAGCGAGTTATTAGTGCTGGGTGCTGAGTGCTGAGTGCTGAGTGCGGTACCAGTCGATCTGGTAGATCTGGACGTTCTTGTTGTGCTCGTCGATGTTCGTCGAGAACGCGTGCGAGCCGTCGTGCTTGGCGACGAAGTAGAGGAAGTCGCTCTTCGCCGGCGCGGCGGCGGCGCGCAGCGACGCCATGCCGGGGTTTGCGATCGGGCCGGGAGGGAGGCCGTGCACGCGGTAGGTGTTGAACGGCGAGTCGATCTGCAGGCTGGCCTTGTGGATGTTGCCGTCCCACGTGCCGGCGAGCTTGAGCGCGTAGATGACGGTCGGATCGGCGCCGAGGAGCATGTTCTTGTGAAGGCGGTTCAGATAGACCGAGGCCACGAGCGGGCGCTCCTGCGGAAGGCGCGCCTCCGTCTCCACGATCGAGGCCAGCGTCACGGTCTGGTGCGCGTTCAACCCCGTGGTGATGTAGGCGAGCTCGGGACCGAACTGGTGCCGGAAGTTCTGCACCATGGCCGCGACGATCATCTTCGGCGGCGTGCGCGGCGCGAATTTGTACGTGTCGGGGAAGAGGTAGCCTTCGAGCGTCGGCGCGTCGGGGGCGAGGTCGCGGATCAGCTCGGGGTCGGCGGTCAGCTTGTCCCACTCGGCCTGCCTGCCGAAGCCCTCGGCGGCGAAAATGTGCCCGACCGTGAAGCGGTCGAGCCCCTCGCGGATCGTGACGCTCTTCAACAGCACGTCGCCGCGAATGAGCTTGTCGATCACTTCCGCGGCGGACATCGGCTTCGCGAACTCGTAGATGCCCGCCTTGATCGACTCGCCGTGCCGCGCGAGCTTGATGTAGACGAGCGGCAGGTAGTGGTCGCGGAGAATGCCCTGTTCTTCGAGGTGGCGCAGCACGACCGAGGTGTGCTGGCCCTTGCGGACTTCCACGTCCCGCTTCGGCTCGGGATAGCCTTTGAACGGGCTGGTCACGGCGCGCCAGAAAAAGTAGCCGCCGCCGATGAGGAGGATGACGGCGAAGATCGCCACGGTCGTCAGCGAGTGAAGCAGCTTGCCGCAGCCGCTGCGGACGCGGGAGGAGCGGCGCGCTATGACGGCCTCCCGGCGCGGGCGTCGATCCACGATTGCAGGATGACCGTGGCGGCGTGCATGTCGATGTCGCGCTGGGCCTCGCGCCGGCCGGCGCCGCGCTCGCGCAACCGCGCCGCGGCCTCGACGGTCGAGAGCGTCTCGTCCCAGAGCACGACTTCCTTGCACGTGGTTTGCCGCAACCGCTCGGCCAGCTCGCGGAACTTCCGCTCCGCCGGGCCGGCGTGGACGCGGCGGGGGAGGCCGACGACGATCGTCTCGGCGTTCAGCTCCCGCGCCAGGCGGGCCAGCGTCTGCACGACGTCGCCTTCGTTCCTGACGACCGAATGCGGCGTGGCCACGACGCCGGAGTCGCTCACGGCGATGCCGATGCGGCGCCCGCCGTAGTCGATGGCCATCAGAGACATCAAGGCGATTGTATGCGGTTCGCGATTCGCGATTCGGGGAACGCAGTCGCCAACGACTGAGCGTTACAATCACCGGCCGGCCATGAAAAACTTCAATCTCGACGCCATCCTCGAGGCGATGTTGAAGGTGTCGGAGCGCGTTTCCGACTTGAACTTCTCGGTCGGCCGGCCGCCCCAGGTCGAAGTCGACGGCGTGCTCGTCCCGGTCAACTTCCCCGGCCTGCCGCGGCTCACGCCGTACCAGACGGAGATGATCACCATGCACATGCTGCGCGGCGATCGCGAGCTGACGCGCGCGCTGGTGACCAGCGGCGCGGTCGACCTCTCCTACTCGATCCCGCAGAAGACGCGCTTCCGGGTCAACATCTTCTCCCAGCGCGGCACGTACGCCATCGTCCTGCGCGTCATCCCCGAGGGCGTGCCGACGCTGGAGTTGCTGAAGTTGCCGCAGGAGCTCCACAACATCTGCAAGCTCAAGAACGGCATCGTCCTCGTCACCGGGCCGACCGGCTCCGGCAAGTCCACCACGCTCGCCGCGCTGATTCACGAGATCAACCGCGACTACGCCTACCACATCATCACCATCGAGGATCCGGTCGAGTACATGCACAAGCATCTGAAGTCGACCGTGAACCAGCGCGAGGTCGGCTCGGACACGAAGACCTTCGCCCTGGCTTTGCGCGCCGCGCTGCGCCAGGCCCCGAAGGTCATCCTCATCGGCGAGATGCGCGACGTGGAGACGATGGAGATCGCGTTGGAGGCGGCGGAGACCGGACACCTGGTCCTCTCCACGCTGCACACCATCGACGCGGCCAAGACCATCGACCGCATCGTCGGCGTCTTCCCGAAAGACCAGGAGCCGCAGATCCGCACGCGCTTCTCGCAGTCGTTCCGCTACGTCATCTCCCAGCGGCTCCTGCCGAAGATCGGCGGCGGCCGCATCGCGGTGATGGAGATCCTGAAGTCGACGATGCGCACGCGCGACTACATTCTCAAAGGCGAGGCCGAGGGGCGCTCGCTGAGCGATGCCATGCACGACGGCTCCGTCGACGGCATGCAGACCTTCGACGACGAGTTGGAGAAGCTCTGGAACCAGCGCACGATCACGAAAGACATCGCCCTCGCCTACGCCACGAACCCGACGAACCTGGCCTTGCGCCTGACCGACGAGCCGAGCGCCGCGCCCGCGGAAACCGAGGGCGACATGATGTCGCTGCTGGAATAGCCGATGATCAAGATCGTCTGCACCTCCTGCCAGAAGCCTCTCTCGCTCGACGAGACGAAGCTGCCGATGAAGGAAGTCAGCTTCCCCTGTCCGGTCTGCAAGACGAAGCTGACCGTCGACCGGCGCAACCTGGAGATGGGGGCGGCCGCCGCGCCGCCGCAGCCGGTCGCGCCGGAGGCGGCGCACGACGAGAGTCGCGACGACGCCGAGTGCTTCGGCGAGAAGACGCTCATCGTCGGCAACGACCATCCGGCCCTGCGCCAGGCGGCGAAGCTCATCGGCTGCATTCCCGTGTACATGGCCACCGCGAAAGAAGCCCGCGAGTTCTTCGTGCAGGAGTTCCCGCCGGTGGTCATGCTCAACCCGGCGCAGGTCACGGCGCCGCCGCTGGAGTCGATGCAGCCGATCGTCTCGCTGACCCCGGCGGACCGGCGGAAGGCGTTCTTCGTCCTCTTCGCCGACAACCTCCGCACGCTCGACGGCAACGCCGCGTTCCTCTACGGCGTGAACCTCGTCGTGGCCTTCAAGGACTTGGGCGCGTTCCAGCAGATCTACCGCGAAGCGCTCGCCTACCACGAACGGCTCTACGCGCCGATGGCGGCGGTGGTGAAGGCGCTGGCGACGTAAATGAAAAGGGGCGCCGCGCGGGCGCCCCTCGAAGCGATCGTTCTCGTCGTCGCTACTGCTGCTGCACGCCTTCGGGGTACTCGACGAACGTGCCGTTGGTGAAGAGGATGTCGCAGTCGAAGCTGGTCGTCGGACCAGTCGTGCCGCCGTCCACGGCGCCGTCCTTGCCATAGCTCTGGACGCCGTACTGCTGTGCGGCGACGGCCCCCCACGATGTGTCGGTATAGAAGTTCAAGGCGTTGCCCCAGCCGTCTCTCTGCGGGAAGCTGCGGATGTAGGTGGGGCTGAGATACGCCGTCAGCGTCGAGGCCTCAACCGTGACACTCGGGAAGCCGCTGGGCAGGGTGGCCGCGGCG
>JBKOUP010000199.1:0-25938 GCA_046723495.1 Acidobacteriota bacterium | reverse complement strand
AGCGGGAAGAACGTCGCCGCGGTGCCGAAGTCGGGCTGCACGATGATCAGGAACACCGGCAGGGCGATGATGCCCATCGCCTGCGCGAAGAAGCGCACGTCCATGTAGGCGCGGCTCTGATTCTCGAAGAACCTGGCCAGCATCAGCGCCGTGAAGATCTTCATGAACTCCGACGGCTGGAACTGAAAGCCGCCGATGTGGATCCACGACTTCACGTTCGCGGTGAGCTTTCCCCACGCCAGCAGGTAGACGAGCAGCACCAGGCCGACGGCGTAGAGGATCGGCGCGGCGTCGAAGAGGACGTGGTAGTCGACGAAGAGGAAGACCGCCATCAAGGCGATGCCGATGACGATCCAGAGCATCTGCTTGTGGACGATGTTGAGGGTCGGATCGGTGAAGTACGTGGCGCTGTAGATCAGCGTCAGGCCGATGGCGGCCAGGACGAGGGCGGTGCCGAGGAAGTTGAGGTCCGGCAGGGTGAAGGCGCGGATGCGGGGCATGGGCTCAATGACCGAGGCTCGCGTCTGCCGGCGAGGCCTGCTGCTTCGGCTCCTGTCCGGGCACGGGGATCTGTCCTTCCTTGATCTTCTCGAGCAGCGCCGGATCGGTGAGGTCGAGGTGCGCGGCCACTTCCTGGCTGAACGCCGACTGGTAGAGCAGCTTGGCCAGCGGCGCCGCGTCGGTGCCGCCGTGCGCGCCGGCGTGCTCGACGAAGACGACCACGACCATCTGCGGGTTGTTGCTCGGCGCGTACGACGCGAACCAGGCGTGGTCGCGGCTCATGAACGGCAGCCCGGCCGTGCTGAACCAGCCGCTCTGGGCGATGACCTGCACCGTTCCGGTCTTGCCGGCGATGTCGAGGCCGTTGATGCGGGCGTTGCCGCCGGTGCCGCCTTCCTCGTTGACGACTTTCCAGAGGCCGTCGTGCACGTGCTGGAGGACCTCCGGCGACAACGACTCCTGCCGGACTGCCTGCGTGGCCACGCGCAGGCGATGCGTGGTGCCGTCGGGATCGACGTGCTCGATCGTGCGCACGACGTGCGGACGGAAGATCGTGCCGCCGTTGGCGATGGCCGCCATCATCACCGCCACCTGCAGCGGCGTGACGATGAGCGGACCCTGGCCGATGCCGACGGAGATCGTCTCCGACGGGTACCACTTGCGGTGCTGCTTCTGCGCCGCCCACTCGGTCGACGGGACGACGCCGGCTTTTTCGCCGTCGAGGTCGACCTGCGTGATCGAGCCGAAGCCGAGGGCCTTGGCGTGCTTGGCGATCTTGTCGACGCCGAGGCGCGCGGCGGTGTTGTAGAAGAAGATGTCGCACGACACCTTCAGCCCGCGCTCCACCGCCACCGCGCCGTGGCCGTTTTTCTGCCAGCAGCGGAAGCGCCGCCCGAAGAAGACGCCGCTGCCGCCACAGTCGAACGTGGTGCCGGGACCGATCGCCCCTTCGGCCAGTCCGGCCGCGGCCATCACGGTCTTGAAGACGGAGCCGGGCGAGTAGAGGCCCTGGATGGCGCGGTTCAGCTCGATCTTGAAGGGATTCGAGACGATGCTCTTCCAGACGTCGGGGGTGAAGCGCTTCGAGTACGTGTTCGGATTGAACGCCGGCGAGGAGACCATGGCCAGGATCTCGCCGTTGCGCGGGTCGAGGGCGATCGCGGAGCCGACGAACTCGTTCTCGGCGAAGTACTGCTCGGCGCGGCGCTGCAGATCGAAATCGATCGTCAGGTAGACGTTGTCGCCGGCTTGGGCATTGCGCCGCGCCGGACGGTACTCGGCCAGGCGGCGGCCGTGGCTGTCGTACTCCCAGTACTGCGCGCCGTCCTTGCCGCGCAGGTACTGGTCGTACATCAGCTCCACGCCGCGTTTGCCGATGAGGTCGCCCTGCTTGAGGTCCTTGCGCGCGGCGAGATCTTTCTCCGAGACCTCGCCGATGAAGCCGAGGACGTGCGCGGCGAAGACCGCGTACGGATAGTTGCGCCGCTGCACCGGCTCGACGTTGAGCTCGGGAAAGGTCACGCCCTGGGCCTGGATCATGGCCACCTGCGGCATGCTCAGATCCTCGGCGACGACAAACGGCCGCGCCAGCGGAATCGCTTTCGACTTCTCGAAGCGCGCCTCGATGTCCTGCGGTGTCATGCCCAGGGTCTGGGCGAGGAAGGCGATCAGCTTCGGGCGATGGTTCTTGTCTGCCTTGACGATCGGCCGCATCACCACGCGGTCGAGCGTCAGCGAATACGCGGCCTGGTTGTCGGCGATGATCTTCTGCCCGGTGCGGTCGAAGATCAGCCCGCGCTTGGCCGGCGTGACGATCTCGCGCAGCGCGTTCGCCTCCGACATCCCGCGATACTTCTCCGCCTGCACGCCCTGCACGAACCAGAACGAGCCGGCCAGGAAGACGAAGACGATGACGATGGCCCACAGCAGAGCGTTGATGCGGAAGGTGAGGAACTTTTGGTCGTCTCGATAAACTCGCATGGCAGTCCTACGGTCCTTGCTTAGCGAATGCCGACTCGTAGAGCAGCTTCGCCAGCGGCGCCGCGTCGGTGCCGCCGTGCGCGCCGGCGTGCTCGACGAAAACGACCACGACCATTCGCGGGTTGTCGCTCGGCGCGTACGAGGCGAACCAGGCGTGGTCGCGGCTCATGAACGGAAAACCGGCCGTGCTGAACCAGCCGTTCTGGGCGATGACCTGCGCCGTGCCGGTCTTGCCGGCGATGTCGAGGCCGTCGATGCGGGCGTTGCCGCCGGTGCCGCCTTGCTCGTTGACGACCTTCCAGAGGCCGTCGTGCACGTGCCGCAGCACGTCCGGCGACAGCGTCACGCGGCGCAGCTCCTGGGGCGGCACGTTGAGGCGCGTGACGTTGCCGTCGGGGCCGGCGTGCTCGACCATCCGCAGCGCATGCGGGCGGTAGATCGTGCCGCCGTTGGCGATCGCGGCCATCATCACCGCGACCTGCAGCGGCGTGACGACGAGCGGCCCCTGCCCGATGCCGACGGAGATCGTCTCCGACGGGTACCACTTGCGGTGCTGCTTCTGCGCGGCCCACTCGGTCGACGGGACGATGCCGGCCTTCTCGCCGTCGAGATCGACCTGCGTGATCGAGCCGAAGCCGAAGGCCTTCGCATACTTGGCGATCTTGTCGACGCCGAGGCGGGCGGCGGTGTTGTAGAAGAAGATGTCGCACGACGATTTGAGGGCGCCCTCGACGTCGACGGTGCCGTGCCCGCTCCGCTTCACGCAGCGGAAGCGCCGGCCGAAGAAGACGCCGCTGCCGCCGCAGTCGAACGTGGTGCTCGGACTGATCGCTTGTTCCTCGAGTCCGGCCGCGGCCATCACGGTCTTGAAGACGGAGCCGGGCGAGTAAAGGCCCTGGATGGCGCGGTTCAGCTCGATCTTGAAGGGATTCGAGACGATGGTCTTCCAGACGTCGGGCGTGAAGCGCTTCGAATAGACGTTCGGGTTGAACGCCGGCGAGGAGACCATGGCCAGGATCTCGCCGTTGCGCGGGTCGAGCGCGACCGCGGAGCCGACGAACTCGTTCTCGGCGAAGAACTGCTCGGCGCGGCGCTGCAGATCGAAGTCGATCGTGAGATAGACGTTGTCGCCGGGCACCGCGTCTCTGCGCCCGGGCCGGTACTCGGCGAGGCGGCGGCCGTGGCTGTCGTACGTCCAATACTGCGCGCCGTCCTTGCCGCGCAGATACTGGTCGTACATCAGCTCCACGCCGCGTTTGCCGATGAGGTCGCCGGACTTATGCGTGGCGAGGTCCTTGTCCGAAACCTCGCCGATGAATCCGAGGACGTGCGCGGCGAACGTGCCGTACGGGTAGTTGCGCCGCTGCACGGGCGCGACGTTGAGCTCGGGAAAGGTCATGGCCTGAGCGCGGATCGTGGCCACCTGGGCCATGCTCAAGTCGTCTGCAACGGTCGACTTCTCGATGCGCGCCTCGACGTCCTGCGCCGTCATGCCGAAGGTTTGGGCGAGGAAGGCGACCAGCTTTTGGCGATGCGTCTTGTCGGCCTTGACGATCGGCCGCATCACGACGCGGTCGAGCGTCAGCGAATACGCGGCCTGATTGTCGGCGAGGATTTTCTGCCCGGTGCGGTCGAGGATCAGCCCGCGCTTGGCCGGCGTGACGATCTCGCGCAGCGCGTTCGCCTCCGACATCCCGCGGTACTTCTCCGCCTGAACGCCCTGCACGAACCAGAACGAGCCGGCCAGGAAGACGAAGATGGAGACGATGGCCCAGAGGAGGGCGTTGATGCGGAAGGTGAGGAACCGTTGGTCGTCTCGGTAGACTCGCATGGTGTTTGGTTCTTAGTTCTTGGTTCTTAGTTCTTAGTTTGGCGTCGTCGCAAAAACTAAGAACTAAGAACGAACAACCAACAACTACCACCCCGCCGGCCGCCGCGTCGCCTCGATCGGCTCCTCCCGCAGGAACAGCGTCAGCAACTGATACACCAGCATTCCGAACAGGCAGGTGAAGATCGTCTTCACGACCATCCCCTGCTCGAACATTTCGATCTTCTGTTTCAGGAGGATGTTCACGAGCACGTAGATCACCAGCTCGTTCACGATCACGGCGCCGACGAGGCAGGCGCCGAAGGCCAGCGTGCCGCGCAACACGAGGCGCGAGTTGATGTAGGCGACCGCGTACGCGCAGACGGTGAGGGCGAAGGCGTGCAGGCCGAAGATCGCGCCGGAGTAGGCGTCCTGCACGAGCCCGGCAATGACTCCGGCCACGATCGCCCCGAAGACGTTGCCGCCCATCGAGTAGTAGACGACCAGGATCACGTACGGATTGAAGAACGCCAGCGCGTTCGGAAAGAAGCTGTCCAGCAGCGAGTGCAGGGTCAGGGCGATGAGCAGGCCGACGATGAAGCGCAGCCACCTCACGGCGTGTACCTCACCACGTCGTGCGGGATCTTGCGCGTATGCAGGACGATGACCTCCTCGATCGAGCGGAAGTCGACCGACGGCTTCACGACGATGTTCTTGAAGAGATCCGGCCCCTTGTCGGCCTTCACCACCGTGCCGACGGGGATGCCTTTCGGATAGATGCCGTCGATGCCGGCGGTAAGGACGACGTCGCCGGGCTGCACGTCGGCCAGCGAGGGGATGTCGTAGAGCTGGGCGCCGTCGGCGCCGTCGCCGCGGAGCACGCCCTGGCGGCGGGTGCGCTCCAGGAGGACGCCGGCCGAGGAGTTGTTGTCGGTGAGGAGCTGGACCTTGGCCATGTCCTTCGTGGTCAGGACGACGCGGCCGATGAGGCCGTTGGCGTTGACGACGGCGTCGTTGACGTCGACGCCGGCGGCGGAGCCGCGGTCGAGGATCATCGACTTGAAACGCCCCGAGGTGTCGAGCATCAGGGCGTGGGCCAGCGTCGTCGGCGTGGAGAGCTGCTCCGAATAGCCCATCAGCGCCCGCAGCCGCTTCAGATCGCCCTCGGACTGGCGGAGCTGCAGGTTCTCCGTCGTCAGCGCCGCGACCTTGCGGTGCAGCTCGAGGTTCTCGTTCACGGCGTGGCGCATGTCGAGGTAGCCGTGCCACGTGTCGGAGGCGCTGCGCCCGACCCAGTTCACGAGCTTCGGCACGGGGGAGAAGAGGGTCATCACCGTCCGCTCGAACATCGTGCGCGTCTCGCCGATGTAGCGGGTACGGCTGCTGAGGCTCATCAGGATGAAGAGCAGGCCGAGGACCACGATGAAGAGCAGCGTGGGGCGGCGCGGGACTACGTCAGCGGGTACAGCCATCGTGCTAAGGCGTGCCTGGAGCAGGTTTTCTGCCAGGACTCAGGACCTATTCGATCGAAATCTTCCGCAGCAGATTGAAGTCCGTGAGCATCTGTCCCGTCCCGAGCGCCACGCACGCCAGCGGGTCCTCGGCCAGCGTCACCGGCAGGCCGGTCTCCTCGCGCAGGCGCTTGTCGAGGTTCTTCAGCATCGAGCCGCCGCCGGCGATGATGATGCCCTTGTCCATGATGTCGGCGGAGAGCTCGGGCGGCGTGCGCTCCAGGGCCACGCGCACGGCCTCGACGATCGTGGCCACGGTCTCGGAGAGGGCCTCGCGGATCTCCTCGTCCGAGACGACGAGCGTCTTCGGCACGCCTTCGACGAGGTCGCGGCCTTTGATCTCCATGGTCATCTCCTCGTCGAGCGGGAAGGCCGAGCCGATCTCGATCTTGATCTGCTCGGCGGTGCGCTCGCCGATGAGCAGGTTGTACTTGCGCTTGATGTACTGAATGATCGCGTCGTCCATCTCGTTGCCGGCCACGCGCACGGAGCGCGAGTAGACGATGCCGGCCAGGGAGATGACGGCGACGTCGGTGGTGCCGCCGCCGATGTCGACGATCATGTTCCCGGTCGGATCGGTGATGGGCAGCCCGGCCCCGATGGCCGCGGCCATGGCCTGCTCGATGAGGTAGACCTCGGTGGCGCCGGCGCGCAGGGCGGAGTCGCGCACGGCCCGCTTCTCCACCTGCGTGATCTCCGAGGGGACGGAGATGACGATGCGCGGCTTGACCAGGTAGCTGCGCCCGTGGGCCTTCTTGATGAAGTAGCTGATCATCTTCTCCGTCACTTCGAAGTCGGCGATGACGCCGTCCTTCATGGGACGGATGGCCACGATGTTGCCGGGGGTGCGGCCGAGCATTTCCTTCGCTTCCTTGCCGACCGCCTCGACGTTGTTGTTGATCTTGTTGACCGCGACGATGGAGGGCTCGCGGACGACGATGCCTTTGTTCTTGGCGTAGACGAGGGTGTTCGCTGTCCCGAGGTCGATCGCCAGATCGTTCGAGAACATGGAGAGAAGTGATTTAACCGCCATTCGTCAATCGATTCCTTGCCGTGCTTTTGCCGCGCTGCAAACCAGAAACCAGAAACCAGAAACCAGAAGTTGCTGCGTTTTTTCTGGTTTCTGGTTTCTGGTTTCTAGTTTTCATTCTTCCACGAGCACCGTCTCGGATTGTACCGTCTGTTTCCCCGCCGGATTGATCGCCTTCACAATCACCACGTTCCGCCCCACCTTGTTGAAGCTGACCAGCTTCTTGAAGTGGCCGTTGGCCTCCACGTCGACCTCTTCGTCGTTGATCAGCACCGTCGCTCCCGGCTCGGTGTTCCCCTCGATCATGTAGAACGGCCCGCCGATCGGGTACGGCCTCTTGAGGCTGAGCGGCGGCGGCGGGGCCTCGGCGCTGGCGGCGGTGCCGGTCTCGCGGCCGGTGCCGGTGGCGCGGAAGCGCCGGAACGAGGAGAACGGCCCGGGATCGCCGTCGGCGCCGACCGACGCCACGCGCCAGTAGAACGCCCCCTCGCCCGTCAGGTTCGCCTTCGCCGTCGTCTTCTGCCGCTTGTCATTGATCTCCAGCGACGAGAACAACCGCGAGCGCGAGACCTGGAGGATGTAGCCGCTCGCGCCGGGCACCGGGTCCCAGGCGAAGTCGACCTTCGTCTCGCCCGCGGAGAAGATCTGGTTGTCGCCGGGCAGCGCCAGCACTGGGGGCGGCGAGACCTTCTTCACTGCCGACAGCGCGGCCGCCGGCGTGGCCGTGAGCTTCTCGCCGCTCGAGACCTTGACCGGCTCGCCGCCGGCGGTCGACGTGACCGAGGAGCTTCCCTTCGTCGTGACGACGGCGGTGGCCTGGTCGGTGCCGACACCGACCTGCGTCTGCGACTCCGACTCGACGACGATCTGCGTGACCGGCGTGCGCACGGTCGATGCGTCGTCCGTCGTGGCCACCTCGACGGAGCCGACCTTCATCTGCACGGAATTGCTTTTCTTGGCCGTGGCGGGGTTGAACTGGGCGTAGATCTCGAGCAGCGCGTTCGGCCCGATGGTGTAGCGCGAGAGGTTCGAAAAGATCAGCTCGGCCGACGACTTGTCCGACGTCTTCACCCAGTCGCCGTTGTAGAGCGCGGTGCGCGGCTCGGCCCGCTTCCAGTCCGACGTCGACGACTTCTGATACTGCACGTCGCCTTCGATGGAGATGAACTGCGCGTCGCTTTCGTGCTCGCCGCCGCTGAGCGCGGAGCGGCTGATGGTCTGCGACTCGACGGCGGCGCTCTGGGCGTCGGCGAAGCGGCCGGCGCCGAGGAGGGAGTTGGCCTCGTCGAGCTTCTTCTGGGCCCGGTCGAACTCGGTGCGATGGCTCTGGAAGTCCTTCGACGCCGCCAGGGAGTTGAGCGCTTCGCGCGCATCGCCGATGGCAGCCTCGGCCGCGCCGCGCGGATTCGCCTTCTGATGGCTCCAGTACCACCACCCCGCGCCCGCCAGGATCAACAGAAGAAGGATGAGGCCGATCTGCTTCAGCCGCTCAATCGAAATGAGATACCAGTCGACGTTGATGCCGGCTGCTTTGCTCTTCTTGGCCATCGGGCAAGGACCGCGATTTTATAGCACGCATTGCGCAGCCCGGACGGGAATAGGTAAACTGCGCCGCTTTTTAGGTCTCTCGCTGGACAGACCAGCGTCTGTCCTCGCACCCCAACTCAAAATACGACAGAGGTTTCACTCCCGATGCTCAAGTTAATGCGCGACAGCTTTCAGCAGCTCAAGTGGATCTTGGTTGCCATCGTCGGCACCTTCATCCTCTTCATCTTCGTTGACTGGGGCGCCGGCGGCGCACGCGGCACGGCCGATGACCGCTCCTACGTCGCGCGCGTCAACGGCGAAACGATCTCCTCGCGCGAGTACGAGCGGGCGCTGTACTACACGCAGAAGCAGTACGAACAGATGTACCGCCAGGCCCTGACGCCCGACGCGATCCAGGCCCTCGGCCTCGGCAAGCAGGTGCTCAACAGCCTGATCGACGAGCATCTCCTCCTGCAGGAAGCGGCGCGCCTCCATCTCAACGCCACGCCCGAGGAGGTCCGCAAGGAGATCCTGACCATCCCGACGCTGAACCCCGACGGCAAGTTCGTCGGCGACGAGCTCTACAACCGCTACGTCACCGGCGCCATGGGCTTCTCCTCCCCCTCGGAGTTCGAGGACGAGCTGGCGCGCGAGATCACGCTGCGCAAGATCGAAAGCGCCATGTCCGACTCGGTGATCATCGCCCCGAAGAGCGCCGAGGCCGAGTACCGGCGCACGACGGAAAACGCGAAGATCCGCTACGTCCTCTATCCGGCCACGCGCATGTCCGCGCTCGTCAACGTGACGCCGCAGGAAGTCGAGCAGTACTACAAGAACAACCAGACGAAATACATGCACGGCGAACAGCGCGCGGTGAAGTACCTCATCGCCGACTACGCGCGCATCCGCTCGCAGATCGTGCCGACCGACGCCGAGCTGCAGAAGCGCTACGAGGCCACGAAGGACCAGTACAAGCACAACGCCCAGGCCCACATCCTCCACATCCTGATCAAAGTCGACCCGACGGCCACGCCGCAGCAGGACGCGGAGGCGAAGGCGAAGGCGGAGTCGATCGTGAAGCAGCTGCGCGGCGGCGCCGACTTCGGCGCGCTCGCGGCCGCAAACTCGGCCGATCCGTCGTCGTCGACGCGCGGCGGCGACATGGGCTTCGTCGATCAGGGGACCACGGTCGATCCGTTCGACAAGGCGGCCTTTTCGATCCCCCTGAACACGATCAGCGATCCGATCCGCTCGAAGGAGTTCGGCTACCACATCATCAAGGTGCTGGAGCGCCGCCCGGCTGGCGTCCGCTCGTTCCAGGAAGTGAAGCCGCAGCTCATGCAGCAGTACGCCGACGAGCGCTCCCGCGACGTCGCCCGCGATGAGATCGCCCGCGTGCTGCAGCGCGTGAAGTCGCAGAAGCCGAAGTCGGCGGACGAGTTCGTGAAGCTCGCCGGCGACAAGGTCACGGCGAACGACACGCAGTGGTTCGGCAAGACCGACGAGATCCCCGGCCTCGGCAGCAACGCGCCGTTCTCGCAGTGGGCCTTCGCCGCGAAGCAGGGCGACGCCGGCGACCAGATCCTGGCCACGCGCCGCGGGCCGTCGATCCCGTTCCTCTACGGCATCCGTCCAGCCGGCGTGAGCTCGCTCGAGGAGATCCGCGGCCGCGTCGAGGCCGACGCGCGCATGGAGAAAGCCCGCCAGGCCGCGAAGGACGCGATGGCCAAGGCGCTGCCGGCCGCGAACGTCGACGAGGTGGCGAAGAAGCTCGGCCTCGCCGCCGCCGACAGCACGGTCACGCGCCTCGGCTACATCAGCGGCTTCAGCGGCGACACGACGCCGCTGGTGACGGCGGCGTTTGGCTCGCCCATCGGCAAGCTCACCGGCCCGATCGTGGTGAACGAGGGCGCCGTGGCGCTGCAGGTGACCGAGCAGAAAAAGGTGGACGCGAAGGACCTGGCCGCGAACGCCGGCCCGTACACGGACATGATGCGCCAGCAGGAAGCGCGCAATCTGCGCACGTCGCTGCTGACGCGGCTGCGCAAGGGCGCAAAGATCGACGTGAACCAGAAGTTCATGCAGCAGCAGGCCGGCGGCGGACAGCAGCAGGCGGGGTAGTGGAGATTCTGCCGAAGTGGGAGGAGCCGGCGATCCGCGTGCTGATGATGCCGCGGGACACCAACGCGCACGGCACGATCTTCGGCGGCGTGATCCTCTCGTACATCGACCAGGCCGGCGCCATCGAAGCGCGCCGGCAAGGCCTGCAGTTCATGGTGACGGTGTCGATGGATCGGGTCGTGTTCCACGAGCCCGTCTACGTCGGCGATCTCGTTAGCTTCTGGACGGAGACGCTGCGCATCGGCACGACGTCGATCACGACGAAGGTGACGGTGGAGGCCATCCGCACCGGCAACACCCGGAAGCGCGTGACGGTGACGGAGGCCCAGGTGGTGTACGTGAACCTCGGCGAGGATCGGAAGCCGAAGCCGATCGGAATATGAAGAAGGTCGTGATCATCGCCGGGCCGAACGGGGCGGGGAAGACGACGTTCGCGCGGGAGTTCCTGCCGAACGAGGCCGGGCTGCCGGTGTTTCTCAACGCCGACACGATTGCGGTGAGTCTTTCGCCGTTCGATCCCGAGGCCGCGGCGATCCGCGCCGGCAGGATTCTGCTATCGATCGCTATGTGGCGGCGGGTCGAAGCTTTGCGTTCGAGACGACGCTGTCCGGTCACACGTACCTGCGGCGCATCGACGAATGGCGCGCAAACGGCTATCTCGTCAAGTTGATCTTTCTCTCGTTGAATTCAGCGGAGGAAGCAGTCACCCGCGTCGCGACGCGCGTTCAGCAGGGCGGCCATTCCATCCCGCCCGACGTGATCCGGAGGCGGTTCGCGGCAGGCTTGAGAAATTTTCTGGAGCTCTATCGTCATAAGGTTGATCATTGGCAGTGGTACGACAACAGCGGCCCCAGTTCAGTGCTGCTGAAGGAGGGAACGAACCGATGAGCGTCAAAGCAGAAGTTGAATTGCCAGAAAACCTGCGCTCGAAGTTGACGGACCCCGACATGCAGGGTGCGCCGTACGCCCTCCTCCGCGCCGCGAAGCGCGCGCGGGAGATCGCGCGCAAGACCAACACGCCGCTGATCATCGAGCGCGACGGCAAAGTCGTCGAAGAGTGGGTCACCGACGAGGACGACGAGTAGCCGCTACTTCTTTCGTGCCGCCCGCATTCGTTCCAACCTCTTCTTGATCTCCGCCTCCGCGCCCAACTCCTTCGGCTCGTAAAATCGCCGCCCCGCCAGCGCCTCCGGCAGGCACTCCATCGCGGCGCTCTGCTCCTCGTAATCGTGCGCGTACTCGTAGCCGCGGCCGTAGCCGAGATCCTTCATCAATCGTGTCGGGGCGTTGCGGATGTGGAGGGGGACGGGCGGGTTGTCGCCCTGGCGCACCTCGCGCACGGCCTCGCCGTAGCCGAGGTACACCGCGTTCGACTTCGGCGCGGCGGCAAGGTACGTCGCCAGTTGCGCGAGCGCGACGCCCGCCTCGGGCATGCCGAGGAAATGCACCGTCTGCTGCACCGCAATCGCCAGCACCAGTGCTTGCGGGTCGGCGTTGCCGATGTCCTCCGAGGCGGCGCGAACCAGGCGGCGGGCGATGTAGAGCGGATCTTCGCCGCCTTCCAGCATCCGCACCAGCCAGTAGACGCACGCGTCGGCGTCGCCGTTGCGCAGCGACTTATGCAGCGCGGAGATGATGTTGTAGTGCTCCTCGCCGCCCTTGTCGTACATCAGCGACCGGCGCTGGAGGATCTCCGTGGCCTTCTTCGCGTCGATGGGACTTTCGCTGGCCGTCTCCACCACGAGCTGCAGCGAGTTCAGCGCCTGCCGGGCGTCGCCGGCCGACGTTGCGGCGATGAAGTCGAAGGCGTCGTCCGTCAGCTCGATCTTGTACTTGCGTACCGACGGATCGGCCGCGGCCCGGCGGAGGATCGTCATCACCTCCTCGCGCTCCAGCTGCGGAATGACCACCACCTTGCTGCGCGACAGCAGCGCCGAGTTCACCTCGAACGAAGGGTTCTCCGTCGTCGCGCCGATGAGCACGATGTCACCGGCCTCGACGTACGGTAAGAACGCGTCCTGCTGGGCCTTGTTGAAGCGGTGGATCTCGTCGATGAAGACGATCGTCTTCACGCCGCGCGACCCGCGCGCGTGCCGGGCCTCCTCCATTAGGGCCTTGATGTCCTTGATCGAAGTGCTCGTCGCCGAGAACGGCACGAAGCGCGCCCGCGTCGACTTGGCGATGATCCGCGCCAGCGTCGTCTTCCCCGATCCCGGCGGGCCCCAGAAAATCATCGACGGGATGCGGTCGCTCTCGATGGCGTTGCGCAGGAAACGCCCCTCGTCGAGGAGGTCGTGCAGGCCGACGACCTCGGCGAGCGAGCCGGGGCGGAGGCGCTCGGCGAGAGGGGAGTCGGTCGTGGGTTTGGGGGTGAGATCGGGGAAGAGAGACATGGGACGAAGAATAGCTATTCAACAGAGCAGCGAAAAGTCCAGGTTCCCCCCGCTCACCACCACCGCCACCCGCCCCCGCACGCGCACCACCCCCGACAAAAGCGCCGCGATCCCCAGCGCGCCCGTCGGCTCGATCACCAGCTTTGTCCGGTACATCGCGAACTTCGTCGCCTCGAGCAGCGTCTCGTCGTCGACGCTCACCACGTCGCGCACGCGCTCGCGGATGATCGCGAAGTTCCGCTCGCCGATCGCCAGCGTCCGCGCGCCGTCGGCGATCGTCTTCGGCGGCTCGATCGTCACGATGTGCCCGCTGCGGAACGACTGCTCGCCGTCGTTGCCGGCGCGCGGCTCGACGCCGTAGACGTCGACCGGCTTCAGCGACGTCGCGGCGAGCGCGACACCGGACAGCAGCCCGCCGCCGCCGAGGGGGACCACGATCGCGTCCACCTCCGGCCACTCCTCGACGATCTCCATTCCCACCGTCCCGGCCCCGGCGATGATCCGCTCGTCGTCGAACGGCGGGATCACCGCGGCGCCGGTACGCTCGGCGATCTCCCGTGCCACGGTGTCGCGCGTCGCCGCCGTCACGCCGCCCTGCACCACCTCGGCGCCGTAGCCCTCCGTCGCCGCGACCTTCGAGGCGACCGAGTTCTCCGGCATCACGATCGTTGCCTGGATCCCGAGCGTCTTTGCGGCGAGCGCAACGCCCTGGGCGTGGTTCCCCGACGAGAACGCCACCACGCCCCGCCGGCGCTCGTCCTCGGATAACTGCAGCAGCGCATTCATCGCGCCGCGGATCTTGAACGAGCCGGCGCGCTGGAGGTTCTCGCATTTCAGGCGGACTTCCGCGCCGATCCGTTCCGAAAGAGAACGGCTTGCCAGGAGGGGGGTGCGGTGGATGTGCGGGCCGACCCGGCCGGCCGCGGCTCGGACGTCGTCGAGGCCGAGGGCCGTGCCGGCGTTTGTAGAACTCACCGGGGTTAGTATAAACTCGCACGAAACAGAGTGGATCGGCGTCTCCAGGCGCCCGATCGTCAGTTACCGGACACGCACATCTCGGGGTTGGAGGTTGGGGTTATGTGGAGATGGATTCCTCGTTGCCTGGTTCTCACCACGCTGGCGACGCTGTTGACTTCCTCCGCGCTCGCGCAAGACTTCATCGGAGCGCTCGACTTCCCCGATCCCGCCACACCGCAGTCCGGCGTCGTCCTGGTCAAAGGCTGGGCGCTCGATCCCGGCCAGATCTCCCGCATCGATCTGTTCGTCGACGACCAGTTCCAGCAGCACACCGTCATGGGACTGCCGCGCATCGACGTCATCGAGGCCTACCCGAACTACCCCGGCATCCAGAACATCGCCCCCGGCTTCGAGACCGGCTTCCTCGCCAGCCGCTTCACCAACGGACCGCACACCGTCATGGTGAAGATTTTCTTTTCCGACCAGCGCCAGCCCGTCGAGCTCGGACGGCGGACGGTCAACATCGACAACACCATCAACCAGGCCCCGTTCGGATCGGTCGACATCCCCGACCTCGGCGGCGGCATCTACAACGCCGCGGGGTCCTTCCCCGTCGTCGGCTGGGCGGCCGACACGGACGGCGTCGCCCGCGTCGATGTCTACGTCGACGGCGGCGTGCTGCAGACCGCGATGTACGGCGACACGCGCCCCGACGTCGGCAACACCTTCCCTGATTTCCCGGCCGCGCTCTTCAGCGGCTACGTCGCCAACATCGACACGACCCGCCTCCAGGACGGCGTGCACCTGCTCGAGGTCCGCGCCGTCGACCGCCTCGGCCTGTCGCGCCTGATCGGGCGCCGCCAGGTGCAGGTGTTCAACGACAACCAGAACCTCAAGCCCTTCGGCTATCTCGACGAGCCGAAGCGCGACGCGGTGCTCTACGGCACGCGCTGCGCCACGGTGCCGATCGTCTCGCCGGCGGTGAATCCGCAATCGCACATCACGCCGGTGCGCGGATGGGCCCTCGACCTCGGCACGCGCGGCGATCTCGGCCGCGTCTCGTACGTCGAGCTGCTCATCGACGGCGTGCGCTGGTACTCGACCGACGACTGCGCGTTCTCGTCGATCTTCAACAACTACGTGAACTGCTACGGCCTGACGCGCTTCGACGTGGAGCGCTTCTATCCAAACTATCCCGACGCGCCGCGCTCCGGCTTCCTCTTCACCATGGACGTCGGCGCCCTGCTGGCCCTCGGCGTCCGCCCCGGCAACCACGTGCTGAAGGTGCGCGTCGGCGACCAGCAGGGGACGTTCACGGAGCTGCCCAGCCGCGACGGCATCCCGGTGTTCTTCGAGTGCGCCGAGAACACCGTGGCCACGGCCATCGGTTTCATCGACGTGCCCCACACGTTCGACTACGTGACCGGCAAGGTGACGTTCCAGGGATGGGCAATCAGCGAACAGACGTCCATCCAACAGGTGGAGATCCTCGTCGACGGCAACTTCATCGGCCCGGCGGCGTACGGTTTCCAGCGGCCGGACGTGCAGAACGCCTATCCGTTCGTGGCGAACAGCCTCTACTCGGGCTGGCAGTTCACGATGGACACGACGAAGCTCGGCAACGACCGGCATCGCCTGACCGTGCGCGTCCTGACCGGGTTCGGACAACGGACGGAGATCGGCTCGGTCGACTTTTACGTGCAGAACCTGTCGCCGACACCGTAGGAATAGGGAACAGTTCACGGGTCACAGGTGACAGGGAAACACAACCTGTCACCTGTCGCCTGTTCCCCGTCACCTAAAACAACTTCAAAAACACCACGTCCGCCACGAACCCGTTCTGGCGGTTGCGTCCGATCGTCTTGCCGATGTCGAGGCGCATCAGCGTCCCCCACGGCCCGACGGTCGACCCGGCGATGCCGAGGCCCTGGAACGGCTCGCGGTTGTAGCCGGCGGTGCGATCGGTGATCAGGCCGTGGTCGTAGAACGCCTCCAGGCGGAACTGATCGGAGAAGACGAAGCCGTACGACAGGTGCCCGAGCAGCGCCGTCTCGGCGCGCACGGAGCCGGAGCGGACGCCGTGGATGCGCTGCGAGCCGAAGAAGCCGAGCTCGTACTTCGAGAAGCGGTCGAGGCGCTGGCCGCTTTCGTAGTCGACTTCCAAGCCGATGCGCTGGAACTTCGGCAGGTAAAAGCTCTTCGCCAGCGACGCGCCGTAGTTCGTGTACGACTTCTGATTCGGGTCGTACTCGGCGAGGTTGCCCCACGGCTTCCACGACGTGCGCTTGTCGTAGTCGTAGAAGGCCGTGGCGCTGTAGCCCCAGCGCGCGTAGCTCATGTCGATCGACGGCGACAGCGTGAACGTGCTCGACGGCACGACGAAGTTCGTCGCCGTGTCGCTGGAGCGCTTGTAGGCCGTGTGGCTGATACCGAAGCCGACGTCGACCTTGCCGAACTGCAGGAACGGATGCCCGGCCCGCAGCGAGAAGCTCGTCGGGAGCTGGCGCACGTCCTCGTCGGTGACCTCGATGCCGTTGCGGTACATCGAGTTCGTCGTCGGCACGGCGATGGCGAAGAGGTCCGCGCCGACGTTCGTGTGCGTGTTCCACAGATTCGGATTCGTGGCGTTCGCGGAGACGATGACGCCGGCGAAGAAGACGTTGGTCTGGATGCCCTTGTGGCCGAGGTCGAAGTTGAAGTAGTCGACGCCGCCGAGCGGGAGGACCGGGTACTGCAAGCCCGAGTCGTGGTGCACGCCGCCGAGCATGAACGTGCGCGCGGTGTTGTAGCCCTCCTTCACCACGCGCTCGCCGCTCTGGGTTTTCTCGAGGTACTTCAACCCCGCGTTCGTCTCCCGCACCATGCGCGCGTCCGACGCCGAGGCCTCGGCAAGCTTCTGCGCAAAGTCCTCGGGGGCGATGCGGAAGTTGCTGAACGTCGTCTCGCGCAGCACCGGCGCGGCGTGGCCGGCCGCGGAGACGACCTGCTGGGCGCTGACGACGAGCGGCAGCCAGAGGATCTCGCGCGCGTCGGTCTTCGCGACCTCCGCCGCCGTCAGCGGCGCGTGCGAGTCGCGCGCGAACGGCTGGAAGTCGACGCGCTCCTCGTTCGACAGCACTTCGCCGGTGAGGTTCAGCTGGATCATGGAGATGCGGATGCGCGCCCACGTCCGCGTGTCGATCCACACCGTGCCGCGGTAGAGCGGCAGCCCGGCCGGCGCGTTCGGCGGCGGCTCGAAGCGGACCTCGTACGTGTGATAGCCGAGGAGATCGGCCTCGCGGACGAGCTGATAGCGGTACTCGTTGGTGAGGTGGATGTCGAGCGGGAGCTGCGTGACTTTCTCCGGCTGGATCAGCGGCAGCTCGGGGATCTTCCCGTACTTCCACTTCACGCCGTTGACGTAGAAGTCCTGCCACACCCAGTCGGCGCGGTTGCCGGGATCGGAGAAGTAGTCGCCGGCGATGGTGGCCTCGACGGCCTCGCCGCCGCTGATCTCGAAGCGCAGCTTGGTCGTGTCGCGGGCGACGTACTTCGGCTGGATCGACTCCTGGTACGACTTGTAGGCCTGATGATTGCGGATGATCTCCTCGACGGCGATGCCGCGCTTCGTGGCCACGTTGAGCGCTTCCTTCGTGACGTTGCGCTGCGGCTGCTCGTTGTGCTCGACGGTGAAGACGAAGGGCGTCTTGACCGGCTGCATGCCGATGAGAAAGTGGCCGCTCTTCGTGCCGACGTCGGTGACGTCGCGCTCCCCGGCGGCATCGACGCGGCGCGGCTTGACGTAGCGGTCGTTCGGCAGCGAGGCGATCGTGGCCGCGGCGGCGTCTCCGCGAGGGACGACGATGGTGCGCAGGTCCTCGCCGCGCACGAAGGTGAGCGCGGGGATGTCGGTCTTGTTGCCCTTCGAGTCGAGGGTCTCGACTTTCGACGTCGAGTCGTAGGCCCAGTCGCCGGCGAAGGCGTGGTTCAAGCTGGCGATGGCGGCGACGGTGTCGGCGTCGGCCTGCTGGACGTAGGTGCGCGTGGCGCCGTCCGCGTAGGCGCGGGCGACGTCGAAGAAGACGTTCGGCGACGCCGGCGCGACGACCGCCCACACTTTCTTCGACGGATCGTTCTCCGCGACCCAGGCCACCGTCTTGGCGACGTCGCCGGTGAGGAGGGCGTCGATGTACGGCAGCGCGGCGATCGGCGGGTTCGCCGGCGCGACGATCTTCGAGGCGATGTTGAGTCCCTGCGCGGTGACGGCCAGACGCTTGATGGCGTAGGAGGCGGTGGCGTCGTCGGCGCCGTCGACGCGAATGCCGATGGCGTCGAAGGGGCCGCGCGTCTTCGCCCACTCGACGATCGCTTTCGTCTTCTCCTCGACGCTGGTGAGCGGCTCTTTGTCCTTGTCGAGGGCGTAGTGGACCAGGACGACGGTCTTGGCGCGCTGGGCCGGGGTCATGGCGTCGATGACGGCGGCGTCGTCGACGGTGACCTCCTGGAGGGACGAGGCCGGGAACGCGCAGAAGGAGCAGTCCTTCGGCTCGGCGGCGCGGGCCGGAAGGACGAGAACTTGCAGAAGGATAGAGGCGAGCAGGACTTTCTTCATGACGTCGACCGCGCGTAACAAGGGCACGATGTTCTTGAATCCCGCGTCGGGGGCGAACGGCGAGATCGCCGCCGCCGCCGAGAGCGCGGGGGTGGAGGTCGTCCGCCTCACGCGCTCCGTCGACGTGACGGCGGAGATCCGCCGGCGGATGCAGGAGGGGAGGCGGCTGTTCATCGCCGCCGGCGGTGACGGAACAGTGAACTGCGTGATCCAGCCGCTCATCAACTCCGAGGGGACGCTCGGCGTGATCCCCCTCGGCACGTTCAATCACTTCGCCCGCGACGCCGGCGTGCCGATGGAGTGGCGCGAGGCGCTGGAGGTGGCCCTCAACGGAACGACGCGCCAGGTCGACGCCGCGCGCGTGAACGACCGCTTCTTCGTCAACAATCTCTCGCTCGGCCTTTACCCCGAGCTCGTGGCGAGACGCGAGGAGCACGGCCGCGACTATCCGCGATGGAAGGCGCGCCTCTACGCCACCTACGCCACGCTGCGCAAGTACCCGCACGTGACGGTGGCCCTGGAGAGCGAGCACCACCAGATGGCGGTGCGTACACACGTGCTGATCGTGTCGAACAACCGCTACGACCTGTCGCGCATCGGCGTCGACGCCCCGCGCTCGACACTGGAAGAAGGTCGTCTGTCTGTCTATTGGCTCCCACACCTCCGCCGCATCGCCCTGATGCGCTTCCTCGCGCACTACCTGGCCGGGAGAGTGCACGAGACGCCCGGCTTCCGCTCGTTCCGGACGTCGAGGATGAAGGTTCACGCCTCGAAGCAGCACCTCCGCGCCGGCCTGGACGGCGAGCTCTTCACGTTCCACCTGCCGCTGATGATCACCATCGTGCCGAAATCACTGTTGGTGAAAGTCGCGCCGGCGTCCCCGCCGGCCGTAGCAGCGGCGTCCCGCCGCTAACCGACAAACGCCCAATCCCTCAACCCCGCCCGCTCCGGATTGTCGCGAATGTACTCGCCGATCCTCTCCAGCTCCGCCGGCCCCCGAACAAGGTGATCGCAGTACTCCCTTGCCCAGATCACGCCCCGCCCAATCCCATGCGCCGTGTACGACTTCCACGAGTGCAAAATCGCATCGAGCTTCGCCAGACCCGGCACAAAGATCAGCGCATGGACATGATTCGGCATCACGCACCACGCGAGAAGCTCATAGCGAATGCCGTCGAAGTGCCGCATCGCCCCAGCGACGATGCCACCGTGCTCCCGACGCAACCCGCTGCCGTAGCCTCGATCAAGGAACACGTCGAGTCGCCTGCCGAACGCGCGTCTCGTCTCCATGCGCTGCGCGGCCGTCGTCGCGCGGGCAAGCATCTGCGCTCGCTCACGCTTCAACCTGGCGATGACCTTGATCGGCAGCGAATCGTTCAATCGGAAGGTCACGAAGTACGACGCGTCATGAGTTTCCCAATGCGGAAGGCGTCCGCGGTCGCGGACGCGAAAACTGCCTTTGTAGATTGACATTGAGACGCGAAGGAGGGACGCGTGTGGGGGAGGGCGAGTATACCTCGGCGGCGGCGGGACGCCGCCTCTACGGCCGGCGGGACGCCGGCGCGACTAGCTTCGCTATAATCCGCGAACTTTGCGGATCAAGGAACTGCCTCACTACATCGGCCAGCGCGTCATCATCGATGGCTGGCTCTACAACAAGCGCACCTCGGGGAAGATCCAGTTTCCCATCGTGCGCGACGGCAGCGGCTATCTGCAATGCGTCGTCGTCAAGAAGGAAGTCGACGAAGCCAGCTGGGATGCGGCCGACAAAGTGACCCAGGAGTCGACCGTGCGCGTCACCGGCATCGTCCGCGCCGAGCCGCGCGCGCAGGGGGGCGTCGAGCTCGGCGTGCAGTCCTTCGAGATCGTGGCGCTGACCGAGAACTACCCGATCGGGCCGAAAGAGCACGGCACGGCCTTCCTCATGGACATCCGCCACCTCTGGCTGCGCTCCTCGAAGCAGCACGCCGTGCTGAAAGTTCGCAGCGAGATCGAGCAGGCCTGCCGCGACTTCTTCTACGACCGCGACTTCGTCCTCATCGACTCGCCCATCCTCACTCCCGCCGCGTGCGAGGGCACCTCCACCCTCTTCGAGACCGACTACTTCGGCGAGAAAGCGTTCCTCTCCCAGTCGGGGCAGCTCTACCTCGAGCCGGCGGCGGCGGCGTTCGGCCGCGTCTACTGCTTCGGCCCAACCTTCCGCGCCGAGAAGTCGAAGACGCGCCGGCATCTGATGGAGTTCTGGATGATCGAGCCCGAGGTCGCCTTCCTCGAGTTCGACGGCTTGCAGGAGCTGGCCGAGGAATTCGTCGAATACCTCGTGCAGCGCGCCCTCGACCGCTGCAAGGAAGAGCTCAAGACCCTCGAGCGCGACCTCACGAAGCTCGAGACCGTCAAACGCCCCTTCCCGCGCATCACCTATCGCGACGCCATCGAGCTCCTGGCCTCGAAGGGGATGCCGGTGAAATTCGGCGACGACTTCGGCGGCGACGAGGAGACCGTCATCGCCAACTCCTTCGACCGCCCGGTGATGATCTCGCGCTATCCGACGGCCATCAAAGCGTTCTACATGCAGCCCGATCCGAACGACCCCGACGTCGTCCTCGGCCTGGACATGATCGCCCCCGAGGGGTATGGCGAGATCATCGGCGGCTCGCAGCGCATCCACGACCACGACCTGCTGCTCGCGCGCATCAAGCAGCACGAGCTCCCCGTCGAAGCGTTCCAGTGGTACCTCGACGTGCGCAAGTACGGCGCCTTCCCGCACTCCGGCTTCGGCATGGGCATCGAGCGCGTCGTGGCCTGGATCAGCGGCGTGCCGCACCTGCGCGAGACCATCCCGTACGCGCGCATGCTGAACCGCATCTACCCATGACCAACCTTCGCATCATCCCCCTCGGCGGACTCGGCGAGATCGGGATGAACCTCATGGTTTACGAGTACGGCGACGACGCCATCGTCGTCGACTGCGGGATGATGTTCCCCGACGCGGCCACACTCGGCGTCGACGTCATCATCCCCGACATGACGTACATCTTCGACAACGCCGCCAAGTTCCGGGCCGTCTTCCTGACACATGGACATGAGGACCACATCGGCGCGCTGCCGTTCCTGCTCGACCGCGTGCCGCTGCCCGTCTACGGCATGCCTCTGACCCTCGGCTTCGTCCGCGACAAGCTCGAGGAATTTGCCATCGACGACATCGAGCTGCGCGCCCTCATGCCGCGCGACGTCGTCGACGCCGGCGTCTTCCGCGTCGAGGCCTTGCGCGTCACGCACTCCATCGTCGACGCCATCGGCCTGGCCATCACCACGCCCCACGGCACTGTCATCCACACCGGCGACTTCAAGATCGACCACACCCCCATCGACGGCAAGACCACCGACCTGGCCCGCTTCGCCCATCACGGCGAGGAAGGCGTGCTCCTCCTCGTCAGCGACTCCACGAACGCGCTCGTCCCGGGCCATGGCCACTCCGAGCGCTGGGTCGGCAACTCCCTCGAGCGTTTTTTCGCCAAGGCGAAGGGGCGGATCATCATGACCACCTTCGCCTCGCACATCCACCGCGTGCAGCAGGCCATCGACCTGGCGCGCACGCACAACCGGCGCGTCTTCCTCGTCGGGCGCTCCCTCGTCGACAACAGCGAGACCGCCGAGCGCCTCGGCTACTTGCGCTTTCCGCGCGAGGCGCGCGGCCTCGGGACGTACGAAGACCGCAACATCGTCATCCTCACCACCGGCACGCAGGGCGAGCCGTCGTCGGCGCTGGCGCGCATGGCCCTGGGCGAGCACAAGCAGATCGAGATCGTCCCCGGCGACACCGTCATCATTTCCGCGCGCACCATCCCCGGCAACGAGCGCGCCGTGTCGCACATGATCGACAACCTCTACCGCCTCGGCGCCGAGGTCCTGACGTGGGACACCGCGGACGTGCACGTCTCCGGGCACGCCTGCGAGGAAGAGCTGAAGCTGATGCTCGCCGTCACCCGCCCGCGCTTCTTCATCCCCATGCACGGCACGCTGCGGCACCTCATCCACCATGCGCGTCTTGCGGAGAGCGTCGGCGTCCCGCACGGTGTGGTCATCACCAACGGGCAGGTGGTGGAGATCGACGGCGAGTCGCTGCGCGTTCTCGAGGAGCGCGTGGCGCACGGCAAGGTCTTTGTCGATTCCGAGGCCGAGGAAGTGCCGGAGGTCGTCGTGCGCGACCGCCAGCATCTGGCCGAAGACGGGTTCGTCATCGTCGTCGTCGCCATCGACAGCGAAGGGAAACTGATCCGCGACCCGGAGATCATCACCCGCGGCCTCGTCCACGTCGACGCCAGCCAGGACGTGCTCGACGAAGTGCGCGCCATGTTGGCCGGCCTCTTCGAACGTGGCACGCCGGACGAATTGCGCAATCCCGACGCGCTGCAGGAAGCGATGCGCGCCATGCTCAAGCGGTACTTCCGAAAATCGATGGGCCGGCGGCCGCTGATCCTGCCGGTCATTTGGGAAATGTAAATGCCAATCATCGAAGCCATCGTCCTCGGCCTGGTCCAGGGCCTCACCGAGTTCATCCCCATCTCCTCCACCGCGCACCTGGAGATCGTTCCCGTGCTGCTCGGCTGGGGCGATCCCGGCGCCGCCGCTTCCGCGGTCATCCAGTTCGGCACGTGGATCGCGGCGGTCATCTACTTCTTCCCCGACATCATTCGGTTGGTTGCGGGTTTTTTTCGCGGCCTCGTGAACCGCCGGCCGCTGACCGAGGTCGACTCGCGCGAGGCCTGGCTCGTCGTCATCGGCACGACCCCCATCGTCGTCCTCGGACTCCTGCTGAAGAAGCACATCGAGTCGACGTTCCGGAGCCTCTGGGTCATCGTGACGATGGTCATCGTCGTCGCGATTTTGATGGAGCTCGCCGAGCGCTGGGCCAAGCTCCGACGCCTGCGCACCTTCGACCAGATGAACACCGGCGACGCCGCGGCCATCGGCCTCGGCCAGTGCCTGGCGCTCATCCCCGGCTCGTCGCGCAGCGGCTCGACCATCATGGCCGCGCTCTTCCGCGGCATCGACCGTCCCACCGCCGCGCGCTACTCGTTCCTGCTGAGCATCCCCGCCGTCGGCGGCGCCGGCTTCCTCGAGCTCTTCAAGGAGCGCCACCACCTCGCCTCGCTCGGCTGGACGCCGATCCTCGTCTCGATCGTCATCTCCTTCGTCACCGGCTACGCCTCGATCTGGTTCCTGCTGCGCTACCTCAAGACGCACACGACGCGCGTCTTCATCTGGTATCGCTTTGCGCTGGGAGCGGTGATGATCGTGTTGCTGGCGAGCGGGTGGCTGAAGGCGTGAATCGCTAATCCGACAGCACCTGAATCTCCGGGATGTTCCGGTACTTCTCCGCGTAGTCGAGGCCGTAGCCGATCACGAAGTACGGCTCGATCGAGAAGCCGACGTAGTCGGGGGCGAACTCGACCTTGCGGGCCTTCGGCTTGTCGAGGAACGTGGCCGTGCGCACCTTCGATGCGCCGCGGCTGCCGATGTAGTGGTTGACCTCGCGCATGGAGAGGCCGCTGTCGATGATGTCCTCGACGATCAGCACCGACTTGCCGCGCATGTCGAGTTGCGGCTCCTTCAGGATCGTCACCACGCCCGACGACGTCTTCTGGTCGCCGTACGACGAGACCTGGATGAAATCGAGGGCCACGTCGAGGTCGATCTGGCGCACCAGGTCGCTGCAGAAGAACATCGCCCCCTTCAGCACGCAGCAGGCGATCACGGCCTCGCCGGCGAAGTCGGCGGAGATCTGCCGCCCCATCTCCGCCACACGTTCATCGATTTGTGCTTTGCTGATTAACGTCGTCTGGGCCATTTGTGCGAAGATTTTACCTTCGCCATGTCGGTCGCAGAAATCGGATTACTGCACGGGCGCTACGTCCGTCTCACCGACAGATTCAAAGCGGTCTGGACGCACCACCAATTCGTCTCCGGCGTCTACAAGACATTCCTGCAGAAGTCCGTCCCCTACAACGTCGAGTTCCAGAAGATCTACGAGCGCATCAAGTCGGTGATGCCGCTGATCAACGCCACCCAGGCCGGCGAGGCCACCTCGGCGCTGGTGCAGTCCGAGCAGGCCGTGGAACGGGTCACGACCACGCTCCTGCGCGCCGACGACCTGATCAGCGCCTCGCTCCTCCGCCGCTTCTTCGAGAAGCTCAAGCGCCAGGACGAGAGCATCGTCCACTTCCTCATCAAGTTCTATCTCTACGCCGGCGCCGTCGACGGCGACCGCCGCGACAAGGTCGACTTCCTCTTCACCCGCATCGGCGAGGACTTCGTGGCTGAGCGCGGCGAGTACTGGTCGCGCGACTCCCTCGAGTTCCGCGAGAAAGTGATCGCCCTCGTCGCGGCCATGCGCCTCCCCGAGGCGGCGCAGGAGGACGTCGTGCGCGCCATCCGCCAGATCCGGACCATGCGCGAAGACATTCAGAACGCCGAGCGAATCGAGGAGCTGACCGAGCGCAGCCTCCTCAAGAACGCCCGCGCCTTCAAGCACACCCTCGGCGATCTCTACTTCCAGCCCGACGTGCTCCTGGCCATCGTCGAGCTCAACGTCTCCACGAAGAACCGGTATCTCCGCCTTTACCACGAGGACGAGCAGCGCATCCTCGACGACTCCCAGAAGCTGATGGAGCACGGCGCGGCCATCGAGCGCAACTTCGGCGAGGCCAACGCGGAGCTGATCGAGGAGATCGCCCGCTTCCGCGACTTCAAGGAGCGCTTCGACGAGTCGCGCGCCAGCTCGAACGTGAAGCACGGCGTGATCACGCAGCTGAAGCGCTCCATGACGAACATCCTTTCGCAGCTCGACCGCGGCCTGACCTCGGACGCCGACGTCGAAGAGCTCCCGCCGACGTTCTTCGATCACGCCCAGCAGGTCGAGAACATCACCTCCCGCTTCGGCAGCGATCCGGTGCTGCACCCGTACCTGCTGCGCATCGCCGGCGCGATCGACATCGCCGACCCCGGCGTGGCCGCCGAGGAGGTCGTGGAGTTCCCGAACGTGCGCGAGCTGCGCCTGGAAGCGTGGGAGGTGACCGCGTACCAGAAGCTCTTCGAGCGCTGCCAGGCCGAGGCCGAGGAGGACAACGACGAGCTCTGGACGCTGTACCTGCGCGCGGCCGCGCTGCGGATCAAAGTCGACGACGAGGCCACCATGCTCGCCGCCGCCGTCGGCGCCGGCGCGCCGCCCGAGGCGGAGCTGATGGCCAAGGCGAAGCAGAGCCTCGACTGCGCGAAGGAGCTGGACGAGCACTTCTCCGATCTCCTGCGCGAGGCGGTGTACTACTCGAATCCGAAGATCCTGCATCAGCTGTACAGGTCGAGGTTTCGGCTGTTGAGGGGGTTTAGCGGGTTGTGGCTGATTTATGATCGAGGGGGGCAGCCGGCGACCGTATGAAAGAATAGCGAATAGCGAATGCCGAATAGAGAATTAAGAATTTCTTCATTCTGAATTCGCTATTCGGTATTCGGTATTCTTC
>JBKOUP010000100.1:0-1920 GCA_046723495.1 Acidobacteriota bacterium | reverse complement strand
TAGTTGTGCGGGTAGTCGCTGCGGGAGGTGATTTCGACGCGCTCGACTCGCGCGAAGACGGGAACGGCGATGAGAAAAACGAGGGCTACATACCGCCGGCGGTGATGGTCCGTGTTGCTGTGACGCGTAGGCGATCTCCGGGGTGAAGCATATGCGATGGGGAGAGCTCGTTGAGATCGAGCAGTTCATCGACGGTGAGGCCGAACTTTTTGGCGATGGAGTAGTACGTGTCGCCCTTCTTCACCGCGTAGGTCATCTGCGACAGCGCGGCGCTCAGCTCGCGGGCGCGGACGGGGAGGTAGATCGAGTCGCCTTCGCGCGCGGCCCGGCCGTCGTTCATGGCCACGATGGCGTCGACCGACGTGCCGAGGGCGCCGGCGATGCGGCCGAGCGAGTCGCCTTCGCGCAGCGTGAACGAGCAGATGGCGATGTTCGCGTCGTCATTCTTCATCGTGGCCGCGCGGGCGGCGACGACCTCCGCGGCCTTGGCCGGCACGCGGATCTCGCTGCGGCCCGGAGGGGCCATGCCGTGGCGCAGCGAGGGGTTGAGATCGTGCAGCACGGCCTCATCGACCGCGGCGACCGTGGCCACCTGGCGCAGCGACAGCGGGCCTTCGACGGCGACGCGCTTGCCGGCGTCGAGATCTTTCGACTCGCCGAGGCGGAAGCCGTACGTGGCCGGATCGCTGGCGATCATCAGCGTGGCGAAGAACGTCGGCACGTAGCCGCGCGTCTCCCGCGGCAGCGCCCCCTCATCGCACAGCTCCCAGAACGTCGTGGCGTTGTTCTGATCGAGCGCGCGGCGGACGCGGCCCGGACCGGCGTTGTACGCGGCCAGCGTCAGCGGCCAGTCGTTGAATTGATGGTAGAGGTCGCGCAAGTAGGCGACGGCAGCGCGCGTGGAGCGCTCCGGATCGGCGCGCTCGTCGACCCACCAATCGACGCGCAGCCCGTACTCGCGCGCCGTCTCGGGCATGAACTGCCAGATCCCGTGCGCGCCGGCGCGCGACGTCAGCGTCGGCGTGTAGGCGCTCTCGATCACCGGCAGGTAGGCGAGTCCCTTCGGCAGCTTGGCCTCGGCGAGCGCGCCGTCGATCAGTTTCTTGTACTTCGCGGAGCGCAGCAGCGACTCCTGGATGCTCGGCTTGAGGTCGGTCGTGAAGTAGGACAGCGCGCCGCGGACGGTTTTGTGTTGAGGGATGGGGATCGACGCCGCGGCCTCGACGTCGACCTTCGGCGCGGCGACGGGCGCGTGCTCGCGGGCCACGATCTGCGCGTACGCGTCCTCGAGCGCTTTGCGGTACTCCGGCCCCTCGGACGACTTCGTGATCAGCGCGGACGGCGCGGCCTGCGGCGGCGGCGCGGTCGTCGCACAACCGGCCGCAAACACGGCGAGCAGAAGAAGAGCTGAGTTCGTCTTCGTCATCGCGTTCCCCTCCACCCCGTCTCGTCAGCTAGATGTCGAATTTCACGTTGACCGAAAGTGTCCCGACGTCGGCGGTATCGCCCAACTCGACGCTCTGCTCCTGCGTCTGCACGACCCCGTCGTCGTTCTCAAAGGATACCGTAAAGTGCAAGTTTTTCGACTTCGGCAGGACGCCCGGCGCGACGGCGAAGCTCACGTTCTTGTGCATCTCGCGCTTCGGACGTGAGGCGGCCAGGATCAGCTCCGTCGCCGACGGCTCCTTCTTCTTCTCGCTCTTCGGCGGCGCGGCGGTGGCGCGTTTCCGCAGCGATTCGAGCTCCGCCATGATGTCGACCGAGGAGCGGACTTTGACGTGCTTGACGTCGGCCTTCTTCGCCGGCTTGGCGAGGCGGGCGAAATCGATCTCGGGCTCGGGAGGGGCGGCGGGTTCGGGCGCGGGCGCGGGCGCGGGCTCGGGCGCGGGAGGAGGAGGTTCGGCGACGGGGAGCGATGAC
>JBKOUP010000074.1:0-4479 GCA_046723495.1 Acidobacteriota bacterium | reverse complement strand
CCTCAACGACGCGCTGCGCGGCGTCATGAACGATGCCATGACGCTCGCGCAGGTCACTCCGAAGATGCTGTTGCTGGTCGTGTGGGGCGTGGCGACGTTCTCGGCCGGCGTGAAGATCTTCCGTTGGCAGTGACGCCTCAGAACGAGAAGAACAGGCCGAGGTTCGCCTGCCCCTGATAGAACGTGCTGTTGTAGCCGTAGTAGCAGGAGTTGCAGGCCGAGTCGTTGCCGAGCTGGGTCACGTAGCCGCGGATGTCGAAGCGGACGCCCATGTTCGGGTTGATCGGCACCTTCACGCCGCCGCCCGCCGACATGGCGAAGCGCGTCGCCGACGAGACGCCGCTGATGTTGGGGCTGAGGTTCGCGACGCCCGCGGTGACGATCACGAACGGATAGACGTAGCGTCCCGTGTTGAACGGGATCTGAATGCCGGCCTGGTAGTAGTTGATGTCCATGCTGGCGACGGTGTTGTTCGGCCGGAAGAGACCTCCGTTGCCGGTCGTCAGGTCGGTGTTCTGGTGCGAAGCCATGAGCTCGAGCTTGAAGCCCTGGCGCAGCGGGATGGAGAAGTCGACGCCGATGTTGCCGGAGCTCGATGCGTCGACGTCGTGCGTGAAGACGTTGGTCTGGTCGGCGTAGATCGTGCCGCCCCACGTGTAGCCGGCGAACGGCGTCAGCTCGAATTTGTTGTCGAGGCCGTAGCCGCGGTCGTAGCGGGGCGCGCGGCGGTTGCGCCAATCCTGGGCGAAGAGCGAAGCGGGGAGGAGAAGCAGAACAATCACGAACTGCAGTTTTCGCATGATGCCTCCGTAGGTGGTCGGGCCCGCTTATGCAGGGCGCTTGCCCGGGAAAAGGGGCAAAAAGCGCGCGATTTTGTCCGCAGCGGGCGACACGGTGGAGGGAACAGGTGACAGCGTCCCCTTAAAATGCGCATCGCATGAAAGTCGCCACCTGGAACGTCAACGGCATCCGCGCGCGCGGCGAGCAGTTCGAGAAATGGGTCGCCGAGGCGCAGCCCGACGTCGTCTGCCTGCAGGAGATCAAGGCCAAGATCGAGCAGGTTCCGGCGGCGATCTGCAATCTCAACGGCTACTGGTGCTACTGGCACGGTCACGGCGGCTACTCCGGCGTGGCCCTGCATCTGCGGCGCGACACGTTCGGCGAGGAGCCGGAGTTCTCGCATCCGGCGTTCGATCACGAGACGCGCATCGTGCAGGCCGAGGCCGGCGACACCGTCTTCGCCTCGGTCTACGTGCCGAACGGCGGGAAGGACTACGACGCCAAGATCGCCTTCATCAACGCCCTCATCGAGTACGCGCACGACCTCCGCGGCGCCGGCAAGAAGCTCGTCCTCTGCGGCGACATGAACATCGCCCGCACGGACATGGATGTCCATCCCAAGGAGCGCAAGCCGGAGATGATCGGCCAGCGCAGCGAGGAGCGCGCCCTGCTGGAGGCGCTGATCGCCGAAGGCCTGAGCGACGTCGGCCGGCGGCTCTATCCCGACGACGACGGCTACTTCAGCTGGTGGGCGCCGTGGCGGAACCTGCGCCAGCGCAACATCGGCTGGCGGCTCGACTACGTGCTGGCCAGCGAGCCGCTCGCGGAGCGCGCCGTGTCGTGCCCGTCGTTTCGTGAGGTGGGGACGAGCGACCACGCGCCGGTCGTGGCCACGTTCGAGTGAGGAGAGCGGCGGCATGCCCGCCGCCCTCCAAAAAAATTACTCGAGGACGACGATGACGACGCGGCGGTTCTCCGCGCGTCCCTTCCTCGTCTTGTTCGACGCCACCGGAAGCGTGTCGCCGTACGAGATCGTCGACATGCGGTTCAGCGGCAGCTGCGCGCTGCGCGAAAGATAGCGGCGCACTTCCTCGGCGCGGCGCTGGCCGAGCTCGTCGTTGAGCTTCTTGCCGCCCGTGTCGTCGGTATGGCCCTGGATCTCGATGTAGTACTGGTCGGTGAGCGCTTTGACCTTGCCGGCGAATTCATCGAGCGCGGCCTTGGCCTTGTCGTCGAGCTCGTATTTGTTCACCTTGAACTTGATCCGATCTTCGCTGAAGGTCTGCTGGAAAACGACCTTTCCCTTCGCCAGCACGCCCGCTTCCTGCGCGCGCTTCAAGGCATCGGCCGCTTCCTGGCTGAGCTGCTGAATCTGCTGGCCGTGCTGCTGCAGCGTCGTATCCGTCGTCTTCTGCTTCTGCTGGAGATCCTCGACCTGGCCCGAGACCGACTCGATCTTCTTGTTGTTCTGCGACTGGGCCTCGGCGATCTTCTGATCGACACTCTTGTTCGTGGCGCAGGCGCCGAGGACCAGCGTCACTGCCGTCAGGCTCAACAATTTCGTGGTGGCTTTCATCAACTTCTCTTCCTTTCAGTTTTTGATGCGATGTGGGGCGGCTCAGTCCCGAGGTATCCAGCCCGGACGCGAACGGAGCGGATACGCCCGGCGAGCTTGAGGGAAATTTCGCGGTACTTTACCGCACCCTGACCAGTGGGGACGAAACCGATCAAATATTGTGCCCGCAGGTCCTTTTCGAGGGAGGCGACCGCCAGCGCGATCTGCTGAGGCTGGTTCCCCAATGTCATTTTTCCCCCGGTGAGGCTGGCCACCTCGCGGAGCAGATCGAGGTCGGAAAGGGCCTCGGGCGACTGGCCGGTGGGCGTCTCGCCGGGATCGCGAATGCCGAGGGGATAGATCGGCACGGAGACGCCCTGGAGCAGCCGGGCCAGCGCGCCGCGGGTCAGCGTCGAGGCGTTGTCGATGCCGTCGCTGAGCAGGATGATGGCCCGCGAGGCATTCTTGCCGAGGCGGCTGCGCTCCGGCATTGTCGACAGCGCGTCGAAGAAGGCGGTCTTGCCGTACGGTTTTACCTCCGCCAGCGCGCGGGTGATCTTCGACGGATCGTCCGTGAACGGCACGACCTCGCGCGAGACGGTTTCGGCGAAGACGTAGAGCGCGAAGTCGTCGCCGGGCCTGCGGTGGGCCAGGAGCGCGCCGATGGCCGCGCGCGCCGCGTCCATCTTGCCGGCCAGGGCCATCGACCCGGAGGAGTCGAGAAGGATGGTGAAGGAGACGGGCGCGTTCTCCGACTTCTCGAACATGTCGCTGCGCACCGGCTGTCCGTCGACGAAGAGCTGAACTTCGCTGGGACGGAGGTCGGTGACGGCGATCCCTTTCGCGTTCAGCGGCGTGAAGGGGATCATCACGTAGCCGACGGAGACGGATTCCTCCATCCGCTGCTGCGGCTGCTGGGACTGGGCGAGCAGCGGCGCGGCGGCGAGCAGGGCCATGAGGAGGACGAGCGGCCTTCGCATTGGTCCAAATAACATAGCTGGCGTCAGCGCCGATTTCAGCCGGGCTTTACGGCACGAACTCGGGATCGTCCTGAAACTCCCGCTCCCATTTCAAGAATTCGTAGTAGCCGCAGCGCGGGCGGTCGGGATAGTCGCGGCAGACGGCGGGCCGCGCCTCGTAAATGGTGCAGCGGCGGGTTTTACGGTCGAGGAACATGCAGACGGTGTCGAAGATCTTATCCTTCTTATGCCGCAGGACGGGGCCGTCGGGGGACGATTTGGTGAAGCGCTTGGTCGCGGTCTCGGCGTCGAGATCGAAGTGCTTGGCAAGACGATTGATATCGCGTTTGGTGACGTTGATGTGCTCGTAGCTACAGCAGTACGCTGGGCATTTGCTGCAGTCGTAGTGAGGAGCCATCGCGGGATTGTAACAGCCTGCATGGATCACGCCGTCGCGCTCGTTCAAGCCTATTTGCAGCTCAATGGCTATTTCACATCGGCCGAATATCCGATCGTGGCCTCGGCCGGGCGGAACGGGCGGAACGGGGTCCGCAGCATCACGGACGTCGACGTTCTGGCGTTTCGATTCCCGAGCGGCTTCCCGACGGCGCGGCCGTCGCGCAAGGCACCGCGCGGCCTCGATCTCGGCGAGCTCGACCCCGGCCTCGGCGCACCGACCGACGCGATCGACATGGTGATCGGCGAGGTGAAGGAAGGCCGCATCTCGATCAACAGCGGGATCCGGAACCCGGACGTGTTGCGGGCGGTGATCAGCCGCCTCGGCGACGAGTCGCATCAGGAGCAGGTGGTCGACGATCTGCTGCGCAGCGGCCGCGCCCGCACGTCGTCGGGCGTGGTAGTCCGCCTCGTCGCCTTCGGCTCGTTCCCGCCGGGCGACGCCGTGCCTCCCTGCCGCATCATCTCCCTCGGCCACGCGCTGACGTACCTGCAGACGTACGTCCGCAAGCACTGGCACGTGCTGCGGCACCTGCAGTTCAAGGATCCGGCCTTCGGATTCCTGATGACGCTGGAAAAAGCCCGCCGGGGCGGCGCCGGGCGTCGCGGCGAGCAAGGGGTCGAGGTGGTGCCGCCGACGGGCGAGCGGCGGCCGCATCGACGGCGCTGACTGGACGAGACGTTCTGCTCGCCGACACCTAAAGGAGGCTTCGTCGCGCGCTGCTCGTC
>JBKOUP010000373.1:0-11778 GCA_046723495.1 Acidobacteriota bacterium | reverse complement strand
CCGCCGTAGCGGGCGATGAGGTCGTCGGCGCGCGTGCCGCGAAGGAAGAGCGCGCCGATGTCGCGAAGGATCTGGTCGCCGGCCAGATGGCCGTGGTTGTCGTTGATGTTCTTGAAGTCGTCGAGGTCGAAGAGCGCCAGGTTGATCTTGTAGCCGTCCGCCAGCAGCCGCTCGGCCTCGGCGAAGAAATAGCGGCGGTTGAAGAGTCCCGTGAGGTCGTCGCGCGTGGCCAGCCCGTAGAGCTCGCGCACGGCGGCGTCGAGGCGGCGCTGCCGTTGCACGAGCCGCCGCGCCGCGCCGAGCTTCGCCACCATCTCCGTGTCGCCGGTGCTCTTGGTGATGAAATCGTCGTAGCCGAGGCGCAATGCGGCCACCTTCGTCTCCAGCTCCGTGTGGCCCGTGACCATGAGCGCGTACATGTCCGCGCAGCTCGCATGCGCGCGCATCGCCGAGATCAGCTCCAGGCCGTTCATCCCCGGCATCTCGAAGTCGATCACGGCCACGTCGAAGGCCTGCTCCTGCACGGCCGCCAGCGCGGCGTTGCCGTTGCTGGTCACCGTCACGTCGAAGCCGAAACGCCGCAGCAGAACGGCGATGTACGAGGCGTAGTTCTCGTCATCTTCCGCAACGAGCGCGCGCGGTGGCGGCAGCGCCGTGGAGTCGGCATCGGTGCGGCGACGGAGAGGTAGAGACATGTCCCGGCTTGTGCTCTGCCGTCGACATTCAATTCGGGGACCAGCGTGATCCAGATCACGTTTATGCTTCCTCCATGAAGTTCGAAACCGTCGCCGTTCACGCCGGTGCGGAGCCCGATCCCGCCACCGCGGCGCTTGCGCCGCCGATCCACCTCTCCACGACCTACGAGCACGGACCCGACGGCGCGATGCTGCACGGCTTCATGTACATCCGCGACGGCAATCCGACGCAGGCGCGCCTCGAGGAGTCGCTGGCGGCGATCGACTCCGCCGCGGCCGCGCTGGCCTTCGCCTCAGGCATGGCCGCGGCCTCGGCGCTGCTGCAGTCGCTGCCGCGCGGCGCGCACGTGCTGATCGCCGGCGACTGCTACTACGCCGTGCGGGCCCTGGCCGCCGAGTACTTCCCGCGCTGGGGCCTCGAGCACGACCTCGTGGCGATGGACGACCTCGGCGCCGTGCGCGCGGCCGTGCGGCCCTCGACGCGCGCGCTGTGGGTCGAGTCGCCCTCGAATCCGCTGATGACGATCTGCGACCTCGGCGCGCTGGCGTCGATCGCCCACGAGCGCGGCGCGATCCTCGTCGTCGACAACACCTTCGCCACGCCGGCGCTGCAGCGTCCCATCGAGCTCGGCGCCGACGTCGTCCTCCACTCCACCACGAAGTACCTCGGCGGCCACAGCGACGTGCAAGGCGGCTCGCTGGCTTTTCGCGAGCGCGGCGAGCTGTTCGAGTCCGTCGAGCACACGCGCAAGATCGTCGGCGGCGTGGCCTCGCCGTTCAACTGCTGGCTCGTCCTGCGCGGCATCCGCTCCCTGGCGGCGCGCATGCGCGTGCACAGCGCCAACGCACGCGCGGTTGCCGAGTTCCTGGCGCTGCATCCCGCCGTCGAGGCCGTGCACTATCCTGCGCTGCCGTCGCATCCCGGTCACGAGATCGCCAGGAGGCAGATGTCGGATTTCGGCGGCATGCTCTCGTTCCGCATGCGCGCTGGCCGCGAGGCGGCCGTGGCCCTGACCGGAAAGCTGAACGTGTTCAAAACCGCGACCTCTCTCGGCGGCATCGAGAGTCTGATCGAGCACCGCGCGTCCTCCGAGGGGCAGGGCTCGACCACACCGCAGAACCTGCTGCGCGTGTCGGTCGGCCTCGAGCATCCGGACGACTTGATCGACGATCTCCGCCGCGCCCTCGGCTGAGCGGAGCGAACGATCCATCGGCATGTGTGGCGCGGACTTCAGTCCGCGCGGGCGGGATGAATCCCGCCCCACATTTCTTCACAACCTCTGAGCATCAGACTCCGCGCTGCCACTCGTCCGCGGCGGCGCGCGGCGGCTGAAACGCCGGCTGGCCGTGCAGCTCCGTCACCGTCTCGACGATCAGGCGGAACTTCGCCAGCAAATTCTGCTGCACCGGTTGCGGCAGCGTGCGCAAATCGTCGAGCAGCTGCACCGTCTCCCGCTGATTTTCGTCGAGCTCCCACGGCGCGATCTCCTTCTCGACCGCGCCGCCGAAAAATTCTGCCTCGGTCAAGCCGTACGCGGCGAGCAACTGCCTGAGCTGCGCGAGCTTCATCGACCCGATCCGCTCCCCCGTCTCGAACGAGCTGATCGTTTTCTCGCCGACGCCCGAGATGCGGGCGACGTCTTTCTGACTCAGGCGGCGCATGCGGCGCACTTCACGAAGTTTCAGGACCAGATCCATCGCAGTCATCTCCTCGCCGCGAATAGTAGCAGAAGGACAAAAAAGGACAAGTAGGGACTTAAAAGGATGGCTATCTCGGCCTGCGCTAGAATCCTCAGACCATGGCCGCCAACCTCGAAATCCTCTGCCCCTGCTGCGAAGCGCTGATCGTCGTCGATCGCCTCACGGGCGAGATCCTCCTCCATAAAAAGAAGGAGTCGAAGACGGGCCTCTCGCTGGAGTCGATGGTCGCAAACCTCGACTCGCAGAAGTCCGAGCTCGCGAAGAAGTTCGACAAAAGCATGGAGAGCCAGAAGGACCGCGCCCGCATCCTCGAAGAGCGCTTCAAGGAGGCCATGAAGAAGGCGGAGTCGTCGGACGAGAAGTACATCAATCCGATGGACATGGACTGATGGCCTTCGACCCCGACGCCGCCGCCGCCGAAGGCTCGGGGATCTATGGACTGCCCCACACCGCGGCCGAGGCGCGCGTCGTCATCGTCCCCGTCCCCTTCGAGGCGACGACGTCGTACGGTGGCGGTACCGCGGATGGCCCGCGGGCGATCCTCGAGGCCTCGAAGCAGGTCGACCTCTACGACCGCGAGACCGGGCGCCCGTACGAGGCCGGCATCGCCATGCTCGACGAAGATCCGCGCGTGGTGCAGTGGAACGCCGAGGCCAGGCGGATCGCCCAGACGGTCATCGCCCGTGGCGGCGCAGTCGACGAGGAGACGCGTCGCGCGGCCGAGGAGGTGAACGGCTACAGCGAGCGCCTCAACGAGTGGGTGTATGCACAAGTGTCTGCACTGCTCGACGACGGCAAGCTGGCCGTGACCCTCGGCGGCGATCACTCCGTCCCCTTCGGCGCCATCCGCGCCCACGCCGAGCGCTTCCCCCGCCTCGGCATCCTCCATCTCGACGCGCACGCGGATCTCCGCGACGCCTACGAGGGCTTCACCTGGTCGCATGCCTCGATCTTCCACTGCGTGATGACGCGCCTCGACAACGTCGCCAAGCTCGTGCAGGCCGGCGTCCGCGACCTCGGCGGCGCGGAGAGCGCCATGATCGACGCCTCGCGCGGCCGCATCGTCACCTTCTTCGACGCCGACGTCGCCGCGCGCAAGGAGGAGGGGACGCCCTTCGCCAGGATCGCCGACGAGATCGTGGCCCAGCTCCCCAAGGACGTCTATCTGTCGTGGGACATCGACGGCCTCGACCCGACGCTCTGCCCCGGCACCGGCACGCCCGTCCCCGGCGGCCTGTCGTGGAACGAGGCCATCGGTCTGCTGCGCGCGCTCGTCCGCGCGAAGAAGCGCATCGTCGGCCTCGACCTCTGCGAAGTGGCTCCCGGCGCGACGGAGTGGGACGCGAACGTCGGCGCGCGGCTGCTCTACAAGATGATCGGCTTCACGCTGTTGAGCGGAGGTTCTTAGGTTCTTAGTTGTTAGGTTCTTAGTTCTTAGTTTCGCCGCGTTGGAAAACTAAGAACTAAGAACTAAGAACTAAGAACCTAAGAACCTAAGAACCAAACTCATCCGTCGGCCCATCCGCCGCCACCACCCGCCGCCCCGTGATCGCCCCGACGATGCGCGGCACGTGCACGTGGCAGGTCTCCACGATCACGCTCACGCGCTCGGCCGGCGTGCCGGCGATGGCCGTGCCGGCGATAAAGACGCCGGGGACGTTCGTCTCCATCGTCTCGGCGTCGTAGCGCGGCTTGCGGTCGCGTCCTTCCAGCTCCACGCCGAGCATCTCGAAGAGCGGCGTCGACTGGCGATAACCGGTTAGGGCCAGGACGAAGTCGGCGCTGACGATCTGCTCGTTGCCCGTCGCCGTCGACACGAGCCGCACCGTGCCGTGGCCGATCTCGACGGGGCACGTCTGCGGCAGGTAGCGCACGCGATCGTCGCGGATCATCGATTTGATTTCGGGGAGGAGCCAGAACTTGACCGACTTCGGATCGAGCTCCGCGCCGCGGTGGGAGAGCGTCACCTCCGCGCCGGCGCGCTGGCAGCGCACGGCCGCCTCGATCGCCGAGTTGCGCCCGCCGACGACGAGGAGCTTCTTGGCGAAGTAGTCGTGCGGGTCGCGGAAGTAGTGGTGGACGTGGGGCAGTTCCTCGCCGGGGATGCCCATCATCTTCGGCACGTGCATGGCCCCGACGGCCAGGACGATGTTGTCGACGCGGTAGCGATGCTCGCCGTCGACTGCGCGCGTGCGCAGCTCGAAGCCGCCGCCGGGCGCGCGCACGGCCAGCTCCACGCGCTCGTACGTCCGGATCTTCAGATCGAACTGCAGGACCACGGAGCGGAGATAGGCGAGGTACTCCTCGCGCGTCGGCTTCTGCTGCATCGGCTCCTGGATCGGCACGCCCGCCAGCGCCAGCCGCTCCGCGCTGGAGTGGAAGAGCATCTGGATCGGATACCAGGCGATGGTGGTGCCGATTTGCCCGGCGTCGAACTGGACGTAGTCGACGCCGGCCTGCTTCATGGCCACGGCGAGCTCGATGCCGATCGGACCGGCGCCGATGATGGCGGCGTGGTGGTGGGCGATGGTCACTTCTCGAAGACCTCTCGTGGCAATTGCGACTGGCGAATGATCGACTGCAGCGTTCCGCTTCGTAATTCTTTGTGATCGGGAACCGGCACGGTGACGGTCGAATTGTCCATCCGCTTCTGCATCACGACGTGGCTGCCGCGACGGCGGACTTCACGAAAACCGTGTCTCGCAAGAATGGCGCAGACTTCGGCGCCCGAGAAGACGCCAACTCTACCCAGCCGTGACCTCCAGTGCCGTCACGTAGAGCTCGCCCTTCAGCCGCCGCTCGACTTCCGAACCGTCGGCGCTTTCGATGAAGAGCTCCACGGCCTCGCGAAGATTGGCGGACGCCTCCTCCACCGATTCGCCCTGGCTGGCCACGTCAAGCTCGGGACAAAGCGCGACGAAACCGTCGCCCTCGCGGTAGATCATTGCGGTGAATCGCCGGATGTCACTCATCGTCGTTTCTCCACTCACTTCGTCTCGATCCCCAGCTCCCGCAGCACATCGACTTTCGCGCCGATCATCACGTGGTGCTCCAATCCGAGGAGATCGGCGAGCTTGCGGACGAGATAGTTCTCGTAGTCGGTCAGCTTGCCGTCGCCGTAGACCATGCGCCACATCGTGCGCACGATCTCGATGCGCCGCTCCAGCGCGCTGTTCTTGCGGATGTAGTTCGTCAGGGCGAAATGGTCGATCGTGCGTGCGCGGATCTCGCCGGCCGCGGCGATGAGCTCGCGCGCTTCGTCGTCGGCGAGGGTGAACGTGCGCTTCAGGAACCCGACGATGTCGCCGTCCTCGGCCGGCGTAAACGTGCCGTCGGCGTAGGCGATGTCGAGTAGGATGGCTGCGGTGGCCAGGCGCAGCGGGTCTTGCCGTTTCTCGGTGGGCTCGGCGCCGCTCTTGAACCGCTGCATCAATTTTGCGAAGCTCACTGCCGGGAGTTTAAACCGATGCCTCGAATCGACATCAACCAACTCGACGACGACGCCCGCATCTGGATCTTCGGCATCTCCCCGCCGCTCGACGCCGCGCGAAGCGCGCGGATGACCGAGGCCGTCGACGCCTTCCTCGACGGCTGGACCGCGCACGACATGCCGGTGCGCTCGGCCCGCGAGCTGCGCGACGGCGCCTTCCTCGTCATCGCCGTCGACAGGGAGACGGAGCAGTCCGGCTGCTCGATCGACCGCATGTTCGGCCTGCTGCGGCAGTTCGAGCGCGACTTCGGCGTGGCCATCCTCGACCCGAACCGCGTCTTCGTCCGCGGCGGCGACGGCGGCGTGCACGCCGTGACGCGCGCCGAGTTCCGCGAGAGCGGCGACCCGCACACGCTCGTCTTCGACACGCTCGCTGAGCGCCTCGGCGAGGTGCGCCGCGGACGCTGGGAGCGGCGGGCGGAGGAGTCGTGGCACCGAAACCTGCTGCGGCGCACGGCGTAGCCGCGCAGCGGCTGCTCGACGAATTCTTGTCGCGCTTCAGGCCCGACGTCCGCGCCCTGGCCGAGGCGACGCTGGCGAAGATGCGCGGGCGCCTCCCCGGCGCCGTGCAGCTCGTCTACGACAACTACAACGCCCTCGTCGTCGGCTTCGGCCCGTCCGAGCGCGCCTCGAACGCGTCGTTCTCGATCGCGGTCTATCCGAAGACGGTGCGGCTCTTTTTCCTCGACGGCGCCGCGCTGCCTGATCCGAAGACTCTGCTCGAAGGCAAAGGAACATACGTGCGCAGCATCGTCGTCGAAGACCCTTCCGATCTCGACAAGCCGCCGGTGCGCGCGCTCATGAAAGCGGCGCTGAAAGCGCGGCCGATCGATCCGAAAGGGGAGGGAAGCCTGGTCATCCGCTCGATCTCCAAGAAGCAGCGGCCGCGGCGATGATCTACCACGAGATCGCCGGCGACGGCCCGCCGCTCGTGCTGCTGAACGGCATCATGATGACCACGCAGTCGTGGACGCCGATGCTGCCGCGGCTGTCGTCGCGGTTCCGCTGCGTGCTGCATGACTTCCGCGGACAGCTGCGCAGCGCCAAGCCGGGCCGGTACACGCTGCAGCAGCACGTCGACGATCTCCGCGAGCTGCTCGACCGCCTCGGCATCGAGCGCGCCGACGTCGCCGGCACGTCGTACGGCGGCGAGATCGGCATGCTCTTCGCGCTGGCACATCCGGAGCGCGTGCGCAAACTCGTGGTCATCGCCTGCGTCGCCGAGGCTGACGAAGCGCTGCGCGTGAACGTCGGGCGGTGGATCGACGTCGCCCGCAACGATCCCGATGGCCTCTACGACGCGACCGTGCGCGACAACTTTTCCGAGGCCTTCCTCACACCGCGGTTCATCGAGCTCGGCCGCGAGCGGTTGCGCACGTATCCGGCGGAATGGTTCGAGTCATTCGCGCAGCTCTGCGAGGCCGCGCTGACGCTGCGCGTCGACCCCGCGCGCATCGCCGCGCCGATGCTCGTGGTTTGCGGCGAGAAGGATGCGCTGAAGCCGGTCGCGCACAGCCGGGCCATCGCCGAGCGCGCGGCGGCGCAGCTCGCGGTGATTCCGGGCGCCGGTCACGCGGTGGTCATTGAGAAGCCGGAGGAGGTGTGCGCGGCCATCGAGGAGTTTCTTTAGGAGGGAGCGAAATCATGAACGGAGCGAAACCACAATCACAAGCCACTCTCCTAGATGTGCTGATCGACGGCTTCGAGAAGAATGAGATTCTCGATGGTTTTCACTGGCGCGAGCTGCCGATGCCCGACGACGCGTCTGCGATCGTGAAATTTCGCGAGTTAACGGAAGAAGCGACGCGTTGGAAAGGACAACCGCTTCGCGCGGCGCACGAAGCGGGCCGGCAGATTTCCGCATGGCCCGATCTCGAGATCCGCCGCATCGGACGAGGCATCATGGTTCGCGCTGCCGCGCCGTTTTTCGATCGTTGGTGGCACGAAAAGGCAACGTGGGAAGGCGATCCGTTCGGGCCGATCTTCGCGTGGATCGATGAGGAATCCACCTGGAAACGGCGTCATTGAGAAGCCGGAGTCGGTGTGCGCGGAATCGAGTCGTTGATCTCCGTGTGCCGCTCGATCTCGAGATACTCGGCCGGCGTCAGCAGCTCCGCCACTATCCCCCCACCGCCCCCTCCACGATCGCCTTCTGCTGCTCCTCGTGGCGGTGGTGCGAGCCCGTCGCCGGCGAGGCGCTGATCGGGCGGCCGATGTAGCGCAGCGTCTGCTCCTTCGACAGCAGCGACGGCAGGCGGTCGTGCAGGAACGGCCAGGCGCCCATGTTGCGCGGCTCCTCCTGCACCCACACGATCTCCTTCGCGTTCGGGTACTGCTGCAGCGCCGCGGCGAGCATCGGCTGCGGGAAGGGATAGAACTGCTCGATGCGGATGACCGGGACCGCGGCGTTCTTCCGCGCGGCGATCAGGTCGTAGTAGATCTTCCCCGTCGTCAGCACCACGCGCGAGACCTCGCCGTCGACGTGGTCGGGCAGCACCGGCTCGAAGCGGCCGCTCGTCAGCTCGTCGAGCGTCGACGTCGCCTGCGGGTGGCGCAGCAGCGACTTCGGCGTCATCACGATCAGCGGCTTGCGCGGATCGTTCTTCATCTGCCGCCGCAGCGCGTGGAAGTACTGCGCCGGCGTCGTCGGATAGACCACCTGCATGTTCCCCTCGGCGCAGAGCGTGAGGAAGCGCTCCAGGCGCGCCGACGAATGCTCCGGCCCCTGCCCTTCGTAGCCGTGCGGCAGGAGCAACGCCAGGCCGCTGTGCTGTCCCCACTTCTCTTCGGCGCTGGAGATGAACTGATCGATCACGATCTGCGCGCCGTTCATGAAGTCGCCGAACTGCGCCTCCCACGCCACCAGGCAGCCGGGATCGGCCACCGCGTAGCCGTACTCGAAGCCGAGCACGCCGTACTCCGACAGCAGCGAGTCGTAGACCGCGAATGAAACCTCCGCGTTCGGCTCGTTCGTCTCGGTCGACAGCGCGTTGTCGACCACGACGGGATCGGCCGGCTTGCTCGACACCTCGCGCGCCAGCGCATTGAGCGGCGTGTAGCCCGCGCCGGTCACGTAATCGAACAGCAGCGCGTGCCGCGATGAGAACGTGCCGCGGCCGGAGTCCTGTCCGGAGAGGCGCACGCGGAAGCCGTCGAGCATCACCGTGCCGAAGGCCAGCAGCTCCGCGAAGGCCCAATCCATCGGCTCCCGTCCCTCGGCCATGGCCGCGCGTTTCGCCAGGATCGGTTTGAGTTTGGGATGCGCCGTGAACTCCGGCGGCACCGTCGTCAGCGCGCGCCCGACCTCTTCGAGTTGCGAGCGCGGAACGCCCGTCTCCGGCGACGGCTCCTTCTGGAACCCGGTGATCTCCTCGTCCGTGTACAGCGCCTCGCGATGCGCAGATGGCGGCTCCTTGTCGTCCTTCGTGCGGTCGAAGGCCTCCTGCAGCTTGATCTGGAACTGGTCGAGCCACTGCTCCGCTTCCTTCGGATCGATGTCGCCCTTGCGCAGCAGCGTCTCCGTGTAGATCTTGCGCACCGAGCGATGCTCGCGGATCAGCTTGTACATCTTCGGCTGCGTCAGCGACGGCTCGTCGCCCTCGTTGTGGCCGTGGCGGCGGTAGCAGAGCATGTCGATCACGACGTCCTTGTGAAACTGCTGCCGGAAGTCGTAGGCCAGCTTGATGGCCCGGATGCAGGCCTCGGGATCGTCGCCGTTGACGTGGAAGATCGGCGCCTGCACGCCTTTGGCGACGTCGGTCGCGTACGTCGACGAGCGCGCCGACTCCGGCCCCGTCGTGAAGCCGATCTGGTTGTTGATGACGATGTGGATCGTCCCGCCGGTGCGGTAGCCGCGCAGCTGCGACAGATTCAGCGTCTCCGCCACGACGCCCTGTCCGGCGAAGGCGGCGTCGCCGTGGATCAGCACCGGCAGGACCCAGGAGCGGTTGCGGTCGCCGATGAGCTTCTGCTTGGCGCGGACCATCCCCTCCACGATCGGGTCGACGGCCTCGAGGTGCGACGGGTTCGACGCCAGGGTCAGCTTCATGAACGAGCCCTCGGGCGTCTGGTGCATCCCGTCGGCGCCGAGGTGGTATTTGACGTCGCCGGAGCCTTCGCGCGTGTTCGGATCGACGTCGCCCTCGAATTCGTGAAAGATTTTCTCGTACGATTTTCCTAACACATTTGCGAGCACATTTAATCGCCCGCGGTGGGCCATCCCGATCACGGCCTCCGACACGCCGTCCTGCGTGGCCTCGTTGAAGAGGTAGTCGAGGATGGGAATGAGCGTCTCCGCCCCTTCGAGCGAGAAGCGCTTGTGGCCGATGTACTTCGTGTGCAGAAACTTCTCGAAGGCCTCGGCGTCGTTGAGCTTCATCAGGATGCGCCGCTTCGCGGCCCCGTCGAGGGGCTGCTGGTTCCGCGACGGCTCCATGCGGTCCTGCAGCCACTTCTTCTGCACCGTCTCCTGGATGTGCATGTACTCCGGGCCGATCTTTCCGCAGTACGTCTCCCGCAGCGTGTCGAGAATGTTGCGCAGCGTCTGCGTGAGTCGCCCGCACAACCCGCCGCAGACGAACTCGCGGTCGAGGTCCCAGATCGTCAGGCCGTAGAAGGCCGGGTCGAGCTCGGGATGGTGCGCGACCTTGTACTCGAGCGGATCGAGGTCGGCCAGCAGATGCCCGCGCACGCGGTAGGCGTTGATCATCTGCAGCACCGCCGCCTCGCGGGCGATCTTCTCGTCCTCGCCGGCGCGCAGGCGGTGGCGGTCCTTGGCCCAATGCAGCGGTTCGTAGGGGATGCGCAGCTCGCGGAAGATCTCTTCGTAGAACTCGTCCGCGCCGGTGAGGAGCTCGTGGATGCGCGCCAGGAACGCGCCCGACTCGGCGCCCTGGATGATGCGATGGTCGTACGTCGACGTCATCGTCATCACCTTGGAGATGCCGAGGTCGGCGACGACCGAAGGATCGGAGGCGGAGAACTCGGCGGGGTAATCGATCTGGCCGGTGGCGATGATCGTTCCCTGCGTCTGCATCAGGCGCGGCACAGAAGCGATCGTGCCGATCGTGCCGGGATTCGTGAGCGAGATCGTCGTCCCTTCGAAGTCGGAGATCTCCAGGGTGTTGTTGCGCGCCTTGCGGACGACGTCGTTGTACGTGCGCAGGAACTGCGCGAAGTCGATGGCGTTGGCGCGCTTGATGTTCGGCACGACCAGCGAGCGCGTGCCGTCCTTGCGCTCAACGTCGATGGCCAGGCCGATGTTGACGTCGTCGCGGTCGATACGCGCCGGCTGCCCGTCCTGCTGGGCGAAGGCGGAGTTCATCCGCGGAAACTCCTTCACGGCCTTCACGATCGCCCAGGCCACGATGTGCGTGAACGACGCCTTCGGCTGGCCGCTGAGCGAGAGGTGATGGTTGATGACGCGGCGGTTTTCCTCGAGGACTTTGACGGGGATGGTGCGGATGGAGGTCGCCGTCGGGACGGTGAGCGACGCCTCCATGTTCGTGGCGATCTTGCCGGCGGCGCCGCGGAGGGGGACGAGGTTCTGATCTTTGGCGACGGCGACGGGACGTGGGGATTCGGGCACGGGAGCGGGCACGGACACGGGTACGGGGCTTTGCCCGACGGCGATTTCCTCCTCGAATTCCTCGGCCAGCTCCGGCTCGTAGTCGTGGAAGAACTCCTGCCAGCTCGAGCTCACCGCGTTCGGATCGTTGCGGTATTTCTCGTAGAGCTCTTCGATGAAAGCGATGTTCGCGCCGTAGCGCTCAGCGGCCACTGGAGTCCTCTGTTTTGTCGACGACGGTATGCGAAAGCGATGTCAGCCCGAGCCATCCGAAGCCGGCTGCAAAGCCGCCCAACACGTCGGACGGGAAGTGTACGCCGAAGTAG
>JBKOUP010000007.1:0-1994 GCA_046723495.1 Acidobacteriota bacterium | reverse complement strand
TCGCTATACCGACCGGGTGAGGCAGGCTCTGGCCGGCCAGCCCTTCACCGCGCAGTTCGCGAAGGACGGCGAGGAGGCGCTGCGCGCCATCGAAGGCGACGCGCCGCGGCTCATCGTCCTCTCCTCCGTCGTTCCGAAAGTAAGCACTCCGGAACTGATCCGCGCCATCCGCAACCGCAATGCCCTTGCCAGCACTCCCATCCTCCTCACCGTCTCCGGCTACAACGGCAAGAGCCCCAAGCAGGACGCCGTGCGCATGGGCGCCTCCGACATCCTCCCCAAGCCGTACTCCGAGAGCGAATTCCTAGGCAAAGTCCAGCAGATGCTCGGCGTGCGCGCGCCGTCGCCGGCCACGGGCGCCGGCTTCACCTCGAACGAAATCTTCGGCGACCTGTTGGAAGAAGGCGCGCCGAGCGGAGCCAGGAAAACAGCGATGAAGCCCAAGGACGACGTAGACAAGATGCTGGCCGACACGCTCGCGGGCGTGATGCCGCAGAAGAAGAAGGATGCGACCGTTGCCCAGCCGGCAACGACGCCGCCCGCGCCGAAACCGGCCCCCGCGCCGCCGCCCGTGCAGCCGCCGAAGGCGACGGTCGAAGCGCCGCGCCCCGCCGAGCCCAGGCCTGCCCGGCAGAGCAGCCCCGAGCTCGACAAGCTCCTGAGCGATACGCTCTCCGGCACGCGCAAAGTCGGCACGCCGACGCAGGCCGGCACCGTGGCCACACCGCGTCCGGCCACGTCGCCCTCCACCCAGCAGACGCCGCCGAGCGGCAAGTACATCACCGAGAAGCTCACCTTCAGCAAACCGGCGCCGGAGAAGGTTCCCGTCTCCCAGCCCGTTTTCCCGCAGGCCGCACCCGCAGCGGCGGTCGAGGAAGAAGAGCCGGCCGACGGGGTCAAGTTCGGGCAATACGTCCTGCTGGACAAAATTGCCACGGGAGGAATGGCGGAAGTCTGGAAAGCCCGCATGCGCGGCGTGGAGGGCTTCCAGAAGACCGTGGCCATCAAGAAGATCCTTCCCCACCTCTCCGACAACCAGGACTTCATCGAGATGTTCATCGATGAGGCCAAGCTGGCCGCGCAGCTCAACCACAACAACATCATCCACATCTACGACCTCGGCAAGATCCAGAGCTCGTACTACATCGCCATGGAGTACATCGATGGGTACGACCTCAAGACCATCCTCAAGCTGGCCGGCGACCGCGACCAGCCGCTGAACGTCGAGCTGTCCCTCTTCATCGCCTCGAAGGTCGCCGCCGCGCTCGACTACGCGCACCGCAAGCGCGACTTCGAAGACCGCGACCTCGGCCTGGTCCACCGCGACGTCTCGCCGCAGAACGTCCTCATCTCCCAGGAAGGGGACATCAAGCTCTGCGACTTCGGCATCGCCAAGGCCGCCTCGAAGGCCTCGCACACGCAGGCCGGCGCGCTCAAAGGCAAGCTGCAGTACATGTCGCCCGAGCAGGCCTGGGGCCGGACCATCGACAAGCGCTCCGACATCTTCGCCCTGGCCACGGTGCTCTACGAGATGTTGACCGGGAAGAAGCTGTTCACCGGCGACAACGAGATGTCGATCCTCGAGCAGGTGCGCGAGGCGCGGGTCACGCCGCCGTCGGAGCTCAACGACGAGGTGACGCCGCAGATCGACGCCATCGTTCTGAAGGCGCTGCAGAAGGAGCCGGTGAACCGCTACCAGACCGCCGGCGAGATGCAGCGCGACATCGACGCGGTGCTCTACAGCTTCAAGCCGACGCCGACCAGCGCCGACCTCGCCATCTACATGCACCGGCTGGGCAGCCCCGAGCCGCTGCCGACGCGCGTCGAGCCGGCGATCATTCACGAGCCGGAGCCGCTTGCCGCCAACGAGCTGCGCCCCATCACCATCCCGCCGCCGCCGCCCACCCCGACGCCGGTGGCGCCGGTGCCCGCGGCTGCGGCGGCAGCGCCCGCCGCGACAGCGGTGGCCATGCCGGCGTGGGAGGGGCATCCCG
>JBKOUP010000392.1:0-6262 GCA_046723495.1 Acidobacteriota bacterium | reverse complement strand
AGGTGATGTTGTTCCAGGCATCGGCGGAGAAGAGCGAGCCGACCTGGGCGACGCAGAAGGCGATGAGGAGGCCGAACGCGCCCGTGGCCGCCGAGGTCGCGGCGATGCCGGGGATCTCCGGCTTGATGGTGACGACGTTGCGCGGCGTCCAGAAGTGCGCGCCGAAGTTCGCGGCGATGGCGCCGGCGTTCCGCCCGACGACGATGCCGAGGATGATGAGCGCCACGAGCGAAAGGACCTTGGTCGACGTGAAGACGTTCTGGATGAGCTTCCCGGTGCGCACGCCGCGCGTGTTCAGCCAGGTGAGCGCGACGAGCATGACGAGGGCGATGAGCTGCTGCGTGGAGAGGCTGATGGCGTAGGTGTCGGAGAGGTTGATTGGCGCGATGACCCAGCTCGTCGGTGAGATCCACGGAATGAGCACGCCGAGGTATCGGGCGAAGGCCACGGCCACCGCGGCGATGGTCCCGGTCTGGATGACGAGGAAGAGCGTCCAGCCATAGAGGAATCCCCACAGCGGCGAATAGGCCTCGCGGAGGTAGACGTACTGCCCGCCCGCATGCGGCATCATCGAGGCGAGCTCGCCGTACGCGAGCGCCGCGGCGATGGTGAGCAGCCCGGTGACGACCCAGACGGCGATGAGCCACCCGCCCGACCCGACCTGCCGCGCAATCTCGGCCGGCACGATGAAGATGCCCGAGCCGATCATCGACCCCGCCACGATCATGGTGGAGTCGAGCAGACCGAGCTCGCGCACGAAGCCGGATTCGGTGGTGGTGCTCAGATGAGGGGAAGTGTAGCAGCCTCAGGGGGCGAGGAGGCCGTAGTCGGTGCCGATCGATGCGGCTTTCAGAAGACCCGAGAAAAGATGCGGATGGAAAATCGTCGCCGTCCGCGATTCCCTCTTCATCTCGGCCGCCAGAGCTCGAAGGTCGCGGGCGGCTCTTCGATAGGCCGAGACATTGCCGACATGCGATTGGAACGCGTCGAGCACCGCCGCGATCATTCCGTCGCATGTGCCGTGATGAACGAAAACGTCGCGGCCTTTGAAGTCGCTCAAGCGCCGGTCCATCCGATACGGTTTGGAGTCCAGCACAATGACTTCGTACTGCTCGGGATTGGCGAGCTTGAGGCAGTAGGCGAGCCCGAGCTCGAACGGCATGTTGAACCGCGCCGGCACGCCGATCCGGCTCATGTCGTGAATGGAGATGCGGCACGTCCGCATCAATTCGTAGATGCGTTGCAAACGTCCGTCGCCGGTCTCGCGGACTTCGAGAACGCAGTGAGGCTTGTATTCGAGAAAAGCGAGCACTCCGACGAGAGTGATGAATGGGCGCTCGTAAACACGATCGAACGGAGCGTTGATGAAAACGCCTTTAGGGTCGATCGGCGAATCTTCGTTCACTTCGCGCGGACCGTTTTCCCTGAGGTCGCGCGCTGCGGACGATGGGCCCGGTTGCGCTTCTCTCGAAGCCGCGCAAGCGCCCGATCAACGATCTTCTCCATCGTGGGAGTCAGCGGGTACGACGCCGCGATCTCCGAGGCCGTCAATGGCTCGCCGATGTACGGGATCTTCCGTCGCTTTGGTTTCGCGGATGCCATCAATAAATGATACCTCGGCTATCCCCCCAGGTACGCCTTCTTCACCCGGTCCGAAGCCAGCAGCGCCTGCGTCGTGTCGTGCAACACGATCCTTCCCGTTTCCATCACGTATCCGCGATGCGCGGTCGTCAGCGCCATGTGCGCGTTTTGCTCCACGAGGAGGATCGTCGTCCCTTCCGCGTTGATCTCGCGGATCACGCCGAAGATCGCTTGGACCATTTGCGGGGCCAGACCGAGCGACGGCTCGTCGAGCAGCAGCACCTGCGGCTTCGACATCAGCGCGCGTGAGATGGCCAGCATCTGCTGCTCGCCGCCGGAGAGCGTGCCGGCGTTCTGCTTGATCCGCTCCTTCAGCACGGGGAAGAGCGTGAAGATGCGGTCGTACTCGCGCTGCGAGACCTTGTCCTTGCGCAGGTACGCGCCGAGCTCGAGGTTGTCGCTCACGGTGAGGTTCGCGAAAATCCCGCGGCCCTCCGGCACGTGCGAGACACCCATCGCCGTGATTGCGTGGGGCTTCATTCCGATGATGTTGCGGTCCTGGTACGAAACCGTGCCGCGGCGCGGCTTCAGCAGGCCGGAGATCGTGCGCAGCGTCGTCGTCTTTCCCGCGCCGTTCGCGCCGATGAGCGTGACGATCTCTCCCTTCTCCACGTCGAGGCTGATCCCGTGCAGCGCGGCGATGGCGCCGTAGGAGACTTCGAGGTCGCTGACGGAGAGGAGCGCGCTCACACCGCCTCCACCGGCTCGCCGAGGTAGGCCTCGATGACCACCGGATTCGCGCGGACTTCCTCCGGCGTTCCCTGCGCGATCGTCTCCCCGAAATTCAGCACCACGATGCGCTCGCAGATCCCCATCACCAGCTCCATGTTGTGCTCGATGATGAGAATGGCGATGCCGAAGCGGTCGCGCACGTCATGGATCGTGGCCATGAGGTCGCGCGTCTCGCGGTCGTTCAGCCCCGCGGCCGGCTCGTCGAGGAGCAGCAGCTTCGGCCGCGCGGCGAGGGCGCGGGCGATCTCGAGGCGGCGCTGATCGCCGTAGGGGAGATTCTTCGCGTAATCGCGCGCGCGGTCCTCGAGGTCGAAGATGCGCAGCAATTCGAGCGCGCCGCCTTCCGCCTCATCCTCGGCGTGATGGAAGCGATTCGTATGCAGCACCGCCGACGTACCCGAGTATTTGTAGTGGATGTGCCCGCCGATCTTGACGTTGTCGAGCACCGTGAGTTCCTTGAAGAGGCGGATGTTCTGAAACGTCCGAGCCACGCCGAGCGCGGTGATCTCGTACGGCTTGCAGCCGGTCGTCGAATGCCCGTCGAAGACGATCGTTCCCTCGGTCGGCGCGTAGACGCCGGTGAGCATGTTGAAGATCGTCGTCTTCCCGGCGCCGTTCGGCCCGATCAGGCCGGCGAGCTCGTGCTGCTCCACGGCCAGGTTGAAATCGGCGACGGCGGTGAGGCCCCCGAAGCGGATCGTCACGCCGCGCGCCTCAAGCAGCGGCATCGTCGCGCTCCTTCTTCGGCGTGGCGTCCTTGCGTTTCGGCAGGACCTGCCACAGCTCGCGCCGGCCGAAGAGCCCCTGCGGGCGCGTGAGCATCAGCACGATCAGGGTGATGGAGTAGATGACCATGCGCGCTTCCTTCGCGTAGCGCAGCGCCTCGGGGAGAATGGTCAGCACGACGGCGGCGATGATCGAGCCGGAGATCGAGCCGAGCCCGCCGAGGACCACCATCACGACGAGGTCGAATGACTTGATGAACATGAACATCGTCGGGTTCAGGTACATCACGTAGTGAGCGAAGAGCCCGCCGGCGACGCCGGCCCAGAACGAGCCGATGACGAAGGCCTTGACCTTGTACTTCGTCGTGTTGACGCCCATGGCCTCGGCCGCGACCTGGTCCTCGCGCACGGCCAAAAACGCGCGCCCGACCGACGAGCGCACCAGCCGCCACGAGACCAGCACGGTGATGCCGGCGAAGAAGTAGACCCAGAAGAAATTGCTCCAGTGCGGAATGCCGCTGAAGCCGCGCGCGCCGCCGATTTTCTCGATGTTGAGGATGAGCACGCGGATGATCTCGCCGAAGCCGAGGGTGACGATGGCCAGGTAGTCGCCGCGCAGACGAAGCGACGGCAGCCCGACGATGTAGCCGGCGACCGCGGCGAGCGCGCCGCCGGCGAGGACGGCCACCACGAGCAGCGCGTTCTGCGCCGCGGGATAGCGCTCGACGATGTTGCTGAAGTAGAAAACGGTGAGGAACGCGGAGAAGTACGCGCCGACGGCCATGAAGCCGGCGTGGCCGAGCGAGAATTGCCCGGCGTGGCCGTTGATGATGTTCAGCGACACGGCCAGAGTGATGTTGATGCCGATCAGGACGATGATGCGGTTGTAGTAGGCGATGCCGGGAAAGCGCAGCGAGCCGAGGCCGTAGGCCGCGGCGAGAAGCGCGGCCACGAAGACAGCCAGGAAGAGCGTGTCGCGGAGATACCACGGCATGCGTTTCATGGCCCGCCTCGGTGGAATGCAGAATGCAGAATGCAGAATGCAGAATTGCTCGCGCCGCGTGGCAGCGCCTCATTCTGCATTCTGCATTCTGCATTCTGCATTCAGACCTTCTCCGCCTGGTACTTGCCGAACAAGCCGCTCGGCCGGAACAGCAGGATGGCGATCAGAATCACGAAGGCGATGGCGTCGCGAAAGTTCGAGAACTGGCTCCCGCCGACGAAGGCCTCGATGATCCCGATCATCAGCCCGCCCACCATCGCCCCCGGCACGTTGCCGATGCCGCCGAGCACGGCGGCGATGAAGGCTTTGAGGCCGGGCATGATCCCCATCAGCGGATCGATCTTCGGATACGACAGGCCGAAGAGGATGCCGGCGACGGCGGCGAGCGACGAGCCGATCACGAACGTCGTCGAGATCACCCGGTCGACCGGAATCCCCATCAGCGCCGCGGTCTCGAAGTTGTACGAAACGGCGCGCATGGCCCGGCCGAACTTCGTCCCGTAGATGATGAACTGCAGCAAGGCCATGAAGGCCACGGCCACGATCAGCACGATGATCTGGTAGTTCGTCGTGACGATGCCGCCGAAATGGATGATGTGCTTCGGCGTCAGCGTGGGGAAGAACTTCGGGTCGGGGCCGAAGACGAGCTGGCCGCCGTACTCGAGGAGGAACGACACGCCGATGGCGGTGATCAGCGAGGCGATGCGCGGCGAGTTGCGCAGCGGCCGGTAGGCGATGCGCTCGTTGAGGTAGCCGAACGCGCCGCAGACGATCATCGACAGGAGCATGATCCCGCCGGCCACGAGGTAGGTCAGCGGATGCTCGCGGTTCAGGTGCGCGGCCGCGTAATTGCCGCTGTAGTAGCCGACGAAGGCGCCGAGCATGAAGACGTCGCCGTGCGCGAAGTTGATCAGCTTCAGGATGCCGTAGACCATCGTGTAGCCGAGGGCGATCAGCGCGTAGATCGCGCCGACGGCAATCCCGTTGAGCAGGTTCTGGAGAAGCTCCTGCATCACGGTTTCGGCTGCACGACACCCTTCACCACGAGCTGGCCGTTCTTGATCTCCTCGATGACGATTTTCTTGCCGATCGGATTGCGGTCGGGGCCGAGGTTGATCGTTCCGGTGACGCCCTGATAGCCCTTCGTGGCGGCGATGGCGTCGCGCAGCGTCTGCCCGTCGAGCTTCTTGGCCCGCTTCATGGCGTCGGCCAGGACGTGCATGGCGTCGTACGCGAGCGCGGCCATGCCGTCCGGCTTCGCGCCGAAGCGCTGCTTGTACTTGTCGACGAAGTTGTGCACGACCGGCGAGGGATCGTCGTACGAGTAATGGTTCGCGTAGTAGCAGCCTTCGAGGGCCTTGCCGCCGATCTCGATCAGCTTCGGCGAGACCCAGCCGTCGCCGCCGACGAGCGGCTGGGTGAGGCCGAGGTCGCGGGCCTGCTGGGCGATCTGGCCGACGTCGGTGTAGTAGCCCGGAACCCAGAGGATCTGGGGGTTGGACGGCTTGATCGAGGTGAGCTGGGCGCGGAAGTCGGAGTCGCCGTTCGAGTAGCTGGCCTTGGCGACGATCTTTCCGCCGTCCTCGGTGAAGCGCCGCTCGAAGTCGCGGCCGAGGAAGACGGAGTAGTCGTTCTTGACGTCGGTGAGGATCGCGGCCGTCTTCACGCCGGCCTGCTTGGCCGCGTAGTCGGCCATCGACGGGCCCTGGTAGTCGTCGGTGAAGCACATCCGGAAGATGTAGTCGCCCTTCTTGGTGACCTCCGGATTCGTCGACGACGGCGTGATCATCGGCACTTTGTTGGATTGGCAGATCGGCGCGGCGGCGAGGGAGGCTGAGGACGCCACTTCGCCGAGGACGGCCACGACGTTGTTCTGCGAGATCAGCTTCGTCACCGCGTTGGCCGCTTCTTCCGGCTTGGACTGATCGTCCTCGGTGATGATCTTGACCTTGCGGCCGTTGACGCCGCCGGCGGCGTTGACCTCGTCCGCGGCCATGATGATGCCCTGGTGCGTGGAGGTGCCGAAGGTGGCCTGCACGCCGGTCAGCGAGCCGTACTCGCCGACGAGGATGTCGCCGCCGGCCGCGTTGTCGGCGGTCGAGGCGGTGTTGCCCGTCTCGCTCTTCGGCGGGCAGCCGGCAAGCAGAGCGACGAGGGCCAG
>JBKOUP010000341.1:0-13997 GCA_046723495.1 Acidobacteriota bacterium | reverse complement strand
GGAACTAGAAAGACGATCGCCGCGACGATGAACGGGTAGAGCAAGGCCTTGCCCGGATGCGTCGGCGTCACCAGCGCCACGGCGACCGCGCCGACGATCAGCGGCGGACGCGCGATCAACACTGCAAACGCGCCGGCGAGCACGATGAGCTCACGAAATACCTCTGCATTCGAGAACGGGATCCAGCGCAGCACCAGCACCGCCGCGAGCATCACCCCTGTCGCATCGATGAATGTACGCGGCACAGCCGCCATGAACGCGCCGGCCACGATGATCCCGAACGCCAGCAGCCGCGCGTGCTCGTCCGGAAACGCAATCGCCGCAATCACCAGCAGCGGCACACAGATCTCGATGAGCGCGTTGCAGCGCCAGGCCAGAAACACGATCACGACGCCGACGAACGGCATCGCTGCGTCGACCGGCGTCCCGCGCGCGACGACGTGCAGCGCCCACGCGGCCAGCACCGCCGAGGCAACGTAGCGAAACTCAGCACTCAGCACTCAGCACTCAGCACTTTGCTCGTGGGATCGCGCGCGAAGTCGGGATCGAATCCCTCGATCGTCTCCGGCGTCATCGTGGCCCGGTAGATCATCCGCGCGTCGCCTTTCAGCCGTACGTCGCTCAGCTCGCCGCCGTCCATCGCAAACGACACCTCCAACGTGATCCCGCTTCGCGTCAGCACGGCCACGGGCGACGCCACCTTCCCCCACTGCGCCGCCGTGGCCACGGAGGCGACGACGCCGGATCCGCAGGAGAGCGTCTCCGCCTCCACGCCGCGCTCGTACGTGCGCACCTCGATCGAGTGCGGGTCGCGGACGACGACGAAGTTCACGTTCGCGCCGGCGGGCGCGAGCTCGGCGTGATTGCGGATGGCCCGGCCGAGGGGGGCGATGTCGCGCGACCAAAGCTCGTCACGGACGTACACAACGTAATGAGGAACGCCGACGACGATCGAGCTCCCGCGGATCGTCCGCTCGCCGACGCGCAGCGGCCGCTCGGCGACGAACGCCCGCGGCGCCGGCAGGCTCAGCGTCACCGCACCGCCGTCGCCGACCTCGGCGCCGACCATACCCGCGTCCGTCTCGATCGTCATCCGCTTCGGGGCGATGACGTTGACGAAGGCGAAGCGGGCCGCGCATCGCGTCCCGTTCGCGCAGAACTCGGCCAGGCCGCCGTCCTGGTTGTAGTAGCGCATCCGGAACGTGGCCCGGGCCGACTGCTCGGTGAGGATGAGCCCGTCGGCGCCGACGGAGAGATGCTGCGTGCAGATGCGCCGGGTGAGGTCGCCGGCATCGGCGACGCGGCCCTGGCGGTTGTCGACGACGACGAAGTCATTTCCGCCGCCGGCCATCTTGGCGAACGCCAGCGGATCTTGTTTTCCCGATTGAACTTGTCCGAGCGTTTTCATGGAAATTTTCGAGGGATGCGCGGGTTCTCAGACGGCGCGTCCGTATTCTCGCACGGAGGAACCTCCTTGAAGATCACCCGCCACACCGTTGCCGCCGCAACGATCGCCCTCGCCGCCGCCGCTTTCGCCGCCGATACACCGAAGCAAAAGCCTGCAGCGGAGGTGCCGAAGCTCGTCGAGAGCGTCGACGTCCGCGTCATCAACGTCGACGTCGTCGTCACCGACAAGAAGGGCAACCGCGTCCGCGGTCTCACGAGGGACGACTTCCAGATCTATGAGAACGGCGCCCCGAAGCCGATCTCGAACTTCTACGAGGTCGAGTCGCACGCGGCGGCGCCCGCAGCCACGCCGGGCACGCCCGGGCCGACGCTCGCCCAGATCGAGAAGATTCCCGACAACCAGAAGCGCCGGATCATCTTCTACATCGACAACCTGTCGCTGCAGCCGTTCAACCGCAACCGCGTCTTCAAGGAGATGAAGGAGTTCGCCAAGACGGTGCTGCGCCCGGGTGACGAGGCCATGGTGGCGACGTTCAACCGCTCCATGAAGATCCGGGCCGCGTTCACGCGCGACCCGATCCAGATCCAGCAGACGCTCGACACGCTGGCCGGCGAGTCGGCCCTCGGCGTCTCCGGCAAGAGCGAGTGGCGCGACGCGGAAGGGCGCATCAACGATGCCCAGTCCGTCGAGGACGCCCTCAGCACGGCGCGCCAATACTCGCAGTCGGCCGAGCACGACCTGCGGCAGAGCGTGACGTCGCTGACGGCGCTCATGACCACGCTGGCCGGCGTGGAAGGGAAGAAGGTCGTCGTCCTCTGCACGGAAGGCTTTCAGATGCAGCCCGGACGGGAGATGTTCCAGCTCGTCGACGAGGTGTCCCGGCAGAAGGGATGGAACGCCGCCGGCGCGCTCATGGAGGGGATGCAGTTCAACAACTCCGACCTGATCCAGAGCGTGGCCAAGACGGCGAACGCGAACGGGATCACGCTCTATGCGATCCACGCCGGCGGACTCGGCGCGCAGACCGAGAACATCATGGCCGACGCCTCGCGCTCGACGTCGTACACGGTCGCGCAGACGGCGCTGTCGAACAGCACGGAGTCGCTGGAGACGATGGCGGAGATGACCGGCGGCATCGCCACGATCAACACGAACAACTTCGCCTCGGCCTTCAGGACGATCGCCACCGATCTCGACGGCTACTACTCCCTCGGCTACCGCGCCGGCACCGAGCGCGTCGACCGCCAGCGCAGCCTCGACGTGCGCCTCAAGAACGGCCGCGGCTACCGAGTCCGCAGCCGGCAGTCGTTCGTGGAGAAGTCGACGTTCGCGGAGATGACCGACCGCGTCGTGGCCAACCTCCTCTACCGGACGAAGGCGAACGACCTGAAGATCGCCGTGCGCAGCAGCTCGCCCACACCTCAGGAAGACGGCAACTTCCAGGTCCCCATCGAGATCCAAATCCCGATGGACAACCTGACGCTGCTCCCGCAGGGCGACATCCACGCCGGCGGCTTCACGGTCTACGTGGCCGTGGCGAACAAGGACGGGGACATGTCCGACGTGTCGCACAAGACGCATCAGATCACCGTCCCGAACGCCGACGTGGAGAAGGCGAAGGGGAAGTACTACACGTACTCGCTGACGCTGCTGATGGAACCGGGGCTGAACAAGATCTCCGTCGGCGTGGTCGACGATGTGTCGAACGTGACGGGGTTTGCGAAGGACCAGGTGATCGCGCAGGACATGCGGTAGCGCATCCCGGTAGACTTCGGCAGATGATCTGGCTCGATGAGCCGACCGCGTCCGCGGCAATTGACGAGAAGCTCCGCGCCGGCACGATCACCGCCGCCGATGCCGAGCACCTCCGCGAGTTCGCCGCCGACGGCTACTTCCTCACCAAGATCGACCTCTCCGCGGCCGCGGCCGAGGAGATCGACCGCGACGTCGACCGCCTCTGGCGCGAGAAGCCGGCCAACGTGACGTTCGCCTACGACTCGCCGCCGCTGCGCTTCTCCGACTCCGACGAGGGCGCGCAGCGCAAGCCGCGCTACCGCATCCACGAGCTGCACGTGGCCTCCCCCGCCGCGCTGCGCCTGGTGCTCGATCCGCTGCTGCACCGCTATGCCTCGCTGATCCTGGGCGAGACCGCGGTGGCCACGCAGTCGCTCTACTTCGAGTTCGGCAGCCAGCAGCCGCTGCACCGCGACTCCACGGTCGTGCCGTCGCCGGAGTTCGGCCGCCTCGTGGCCGCCTGGATCGCTCTCGAGGACATCGCGCCGGAGTCGGGGCCGCTCGCCTACGTCCCCGGCTCGCAGAAGTTCCCGTTCTACGCCTTCCGTCCCGGCGAGTACTGTTACGACCCGTCGCGGCACAGCGCCGCCGACGTCGAGGCCGCCGTGAATTTCTATTCCGATGAGCTACGGAAGAGCGGACTTCCGGAGATGCAGTTCCTGGCCAGGCGCGGCGACGTCTTCGTCTGGCACTCCGCGCTGATGCACGGCGGCACGCCGCCGCGGTCGCCGGAGCGGACGCGCAAGAGCCTCGTCATCCACTACTCGGCGCTGCGCACGCAGCCGGCGCGCCTCTGCGCCGTGCGCGAAAACGGCGGCGAGAGCGTCTTCGAGACGACGGAGATTCTCGAGCGCGGCGGAGCGTACGCGTTCGGGAATCCGCTGGAAGGCAAATTTTTGTACCGCCGCTGATGCGCCTCCTCTTCACCCTCCAATACCTCGGCACGCGCTACGCCGGATGGCAGACGCAGGCCAACGCCGTCGGCGTGCAGCAGGTCTTCGAGGCGGCGCTGTCGAAGATGTTCGGCGCGCCGCTGCGCGTCGAAGGCGCGGGACGCACCGACTCCGGCGTCCACGCCCGCGCCCAGCGCGCGCACGCGGACGTGCCCTTCGCGATTCCGACGCGCGGCGTCATCCTCGGACTGAACGATCTCCTCCCGCACGACATCCGCGTCACCGCGGCCGAAACGGTCGCGGACGACTTCCACTGCCGCTTCGCCGCGAAGAAGAAAACGTACCGCTATCAAATCTGGAACGCGCCGGTGGCCGACGTCTTCACCTTCGAGACCCATGCGCATGTCGTGCAGGCGCTCGACGCCGCGCGCATGCACGAGGCCGCGCAGGCGCTCGTGGGCGAGCACGACTTCCGGGCCTTCACCGTCCTTGCGCCCGAGGTCAAGACGACGGTGCGCACGATCGAGTCGATCGCGGTCGGACGCGAGCACGAGGCCGTGCACATCACCGTCACCGCCGACGGCTTCCTCCGCTACATGGTCCGCCGCATCGCCGGCACGCTCATCGAGATCGGGCGCGGCACGCTCGGCAACGTGTCCTTCGCCGAGGCGCGCTGGACCGCGCCGGCGAAGGGGCTGGTGCTGTGGGAGGTGCGGTACTAGGGGACAGGGGACAGGGGACAGGTCACAGGCACGGACGCCACCTGTCCCCTGTCCCCTGTCCTCTGTCCCCTAGTGCTAACATCACCCCTTCGAGATGATCGATCTCCGCAAGCTCGCCGAACCCGGCTCGATCGAAGAGACTCTCCTCGAAAAGATCGATCTGAAGCGGCTGCCGCGGCACGTGGCCGTGATCATGGACGGCAACGGCCGCTGGGCCCGGGCCCGCAATCTTCCCCGCGTCGAGGGCCACCGCGCCGGCATCGCCTCGGTGCGCGAGATCGTCGAGACCGCCGCGCGCCTCGAGCTCAAGGTCATCACCCTCTACGCCTTCTCCGTCGAGAACTGGAAGCGCCCGCGCTACGAGGTCGCCACGCTCATGATGCTGCTCAAGGAGTACCTGCGCAAAGAGCTGGCCACACTGATGGAGAACGACATCCGCTTCACTCCCATCGGCCGCATCGAGGGGCTCGACAGCAGCGTGCAGCGCGAGCTCCGCTACGCCGAGAACGAGACGAAGGACAACAAAGGGCTCCTCTTCCAGATCGCCCTGAACTACGGCGGCCGCGCCGAGATCGTCGACACCTGCAACCGCATCATGACCCTGCTGCGGGAGAAGGAGATGAGCGACGCCGTAATCGACGAGGCCTTCTTCGCCGATCACCTCTACACCGCCGGCGCCGGCGACCCCGACCTGCTCATCCGCACCAGCGGCGAGCTGCGGGTCTCGAATTTCCTTTTGTGGCAGATCGCCTACTCCGAGATCCACGTGACCAAGGTGTTGTGGCCCGATTTTCGCCGGAGGCATCTCTTCGAGGCCATCATCGACTTCCAGCAGCGCGAGCGGCGCTACGGCGGGGTCGGCGATTCCGACGCGGAGATGTTCGTCGAGGCCGACGGCAACCCCGCCTGACAATGCGCTACGCACGCGAGATCACCGCGGCGATCGCCTCCCCGATCGCCATCTGGATCATCGGCTGGGCGTCGAATGCCGTCTTCGACGTCACCATCGCCCTCATCGCCTCGCTCGCCCTCTATGAGTTCCTCATCCTCGGCCGGCGCAAAGGATTCCGCATCCCCATCGTCATCTGCATCGCGGCCATGCTCTTCATCGTGGCCGCGTTCATCCTCGAGCCGATCTCCGTGGAGATGGGCGTCTTCCTGACCCTGCTGGTCATCCCCGGCACCTACATCTTCGCCGACGGCAGCCTCGACCAGGCCCTGCCGTCGAGCGGCATCGCCGTGCTGGCCACGCTCTACGTCGGCATGCTCGGCGGCTCGCTGGTGCGCCTGCACAATGACTTCGCCGAGGGGCCGAAGCTGATCTTCTTTCTGCTCCTCGTCGTCTGGCTCGGCGACGCCGGCGCCTACTACTGCGGCAAGACCTTCGGCCGGCACAAGATGTCGCCGCGCATCAGCCCGAAGAAGACGGTCGAAGGAGGCGCCGGCGGCATCGTGACCTCCGTCGTCACCGCGCTCGTCTGCCACTTCACGTTTTTCAAGACCTTCCCGCTGCTGCACACCGTGATCGCCGGCGTGATCCTGTCGATCACCGGGATGATCGGCGACCTCGCCGAGTCGATGTGGAAACGCTCCGCGGCGGTGAAGGACTCGGGGACGCTGCTCCCCGGTCACGGCGGCTTCCTCGACCGCTTCGACTCGATTTTCTACACCGCGCCGATTCTGTATTCGTACTGGTTTTTGATTGTGCACAAGTTTGAATCGTTCAAGATCATGTCGGCATGAAGAACGTCTCCATCCTCGGTTCGACCGGCTCCGTCGGGCGCTCGACGCTCGCCGTCGTCGACGCTTTCCCCGACGCGCTGCGCGTCGTCGGCCTGGCGGCGGGCGCGAATCTCGACCGCCTTGCCGAGCAGGTCGCGCGCTACCGGCCCGAGCTCGTCTCCGTGCGCGACGCCGCCGGCGTCGAGGCGTTGCGCGCCCGCGTCGGGCGCGACGTCGCCATCGTCTGCGACGCCTCGGCCGTGGCCTCGATGCCGTCGGCCGACGTCGTCATCGCCGCGATCGTCGGCGCGGCCGGCATCCCTCCCGTCCACGCGGCGCTGCGCGCGGGCAAGCGCGTCGGCATCGCCAACAAGGAAGTCCTCGTCGCCGCCGGCGACGTCATGACCCGCGCCGCGCGCGAGCACGGCGGGGAGATCCTCCCGGTCGACTCCGAGCACAACGCCGTCCACCAGGCTCTCCGCTGCGGCGTTCACGCGGAGGTGCAGCGGATCATCCTCACCGCCTCGGGCGGCCCGTTCCTGCGGCGCGATCCGTCGACGTTCGGCGACATCAGCATCGAAGACGCCCTGGCCCACCCGACGTGGAAGATGGGGAACAAGATCTCCATCGACTCGGCCACGATGATGAACAAAGGCCTCGAGGTCATCGAGGCCCACCACCTCTTCGGCATGCCGGCGGAGCGGATCGACATCGTCATCCATCCGCAGTCGATCGTCCACTCGATGGTCGAGTACGTCGACGGCTCGATCATCGCCCAGCTCTCCACGACGGACATGAAGTTCCCGATCCAGTACGCGCTGCTCTATCCCGAGCGCGTCGTGGCGCCGTTCGCGCGCCTCGACCTGGCCAAGATCCGTTCGCTGGAGTTCCTCCCCCTCGATCCCGAGCGCTTCCCGGCCGTGGAGCTCGCCTACGCGGCCTGCCGCGCCGGCGGCTCGATGCCGGCGGTGCTCAACGCCGCGAACGAGGTCGCGGTGGAACGCTTCCTGGCCGGCGAACTTCCGTTCACCGGAATCGTAGAAGTCGTCAACCGCGTGCTCGACAAGCACGCCTCGGAGGTGGCGCCCATCGACTCGGTCGACGACGCGCTGCGTTTCGACTCCTGGGCTCGGCATATTGCCCGCGGAATTGAAGTTGCAGTGAGCCGCTAGACAAACTCATGCTCAACGCTCCGACGAATCTCCTCGGCATCGTCATCGTCCTCGGCGTGCTGATCTTCGTGCACGAGGCCGGGCACTTCCTCGTGGCCAAGCTCTTCCGCGTCCGCGTGCTCGTCCTCAGCCTCGGCTTCGGCAAGCGCCTCCTCGGCTTCCGCCGCGGCGGAACCGACTACCGCGTCTCGCTGATCCCCCTCGGCGGCTACGTGCGCATGGCCGGCGACACACCGGAGGAGGGGCGGAGCGGCGCGCCCGACGAGTTCCTGTCGAAGCCGAAGTGGCAGCGCTTCGTCATCCTCTTCGCCGGTCCGTTCATGAATCTCCTCATCGCCGTGGCCTTTCTCACCGGACTGGACATGTCCGGGATCCCAACGATGGTCCTGAGGCCGAGGATCGGCGAGGTCATCCCGGACAAGCCCGCGGCGCGCGCGGGCCTCAGGGCGGGCGACGACACCGTGGCCAACGACGGCGAGGCCGTCGACGACTTCGAGGACGTGCGCCTGATCGTGAGCACGCACGCCGGCACGCCGCTGCGCGTCGACTACGTGCGCGACGGCGTGCGCCACACGACGATGCTGACCCCGGTCGCGGAGCAGGCCGAGTTCGGCTTGGTCGGCATCGCCGGCGTTTACGCGTACACGCCGCCGGTCGTCAGCGTCGATCCCGGCTCCCTCGCCAACCGCGCCGGCCTGCGCGACGGCGACCGCATCCTCACCGCGAACGGCAAGAACATCGCTCAGCTCACCGACCTGACGCCGGTGTTCGCGTCGTCGAAGAACCGTCCGATCGTGATGGCCGTGGAGCGCGGCGGGCAGCGCTACTACGTGAGCATTCCGCCCGACACCAAAGATTCGTCGCGCGGCATCGGCCCCCCGACGGAGATCCGCAAGCTTCCCTTCCCCGAGGCGGTGAAGAGCGCGCTGAAGGAGAACGTGAAGATGGCGCGCGTATCGTTCATGACCATCGGCCGCCTCCTGCGCGCCGAAGGGAGCGTGAAGGAGCTCAGCGGCCCGATCGCCATCGCCAGGATCTCCGGCGCCGCCGTCCGCCTCGGCCTCAAGCCGATGATCGGCCTCATGGCCCTGATCTCGTTGCAGCTCGGCATCATGAACCTGCTGCCGATCCCCGTCCTCGACGGCGGCCACATCATGATCCTGATGATCGAGGGCGTCGTCGGCCACGACCTGTCGCTGCGCGTGAAGGAGCGGATCCAACAGGTCGGCTTCGCCGCCCTGGCCACGCTGATGCTGGTCGTGCTGTACAACGACGTGATCACGAACTTGGTGCGAAGGGGGTAGGGCGGGTTGTTAGTTCTTAGTTCTTAGTTCTTAGTTCTTAGTTTGGGGAACGGCAAACTAAGAACCAAGAACTAAGAACTAAGAACCAAACTCCCCCGCCTCCACCGCCTTCCCAAACAAAAACCCCTGCGCCTCCTCGCATCCCTGCTCGCGCAGGAAGGCCAGCTGCACCTCCGTCTCCACCCCCTCGGCCGTCACGCGCAGCGACAGGCCGTGGGCCATGCCGATCACCGCGGAGACGATGGCGCGGTCGGCGGCGCTCGACTCGATCTCGTGCACGAAGCCCTGGTCGATCTTCACGCCGTCGATGGGGAAGGTGCGCAGGTAATTGAGCGACGAGTGGCCGGTGCCGAAGTCGTCGACGGCGATGCGCACCCCCATCTCCCGGAAGCGGCGGAGCATCTGCAGCGTGCGCTCGCTGTTGTGCATGGCCGTGCTCTCCGTGATCTCCAGCTCCAGGTCGCCGGGAGCCAGGCCGCTGTCCTCCAGCGCCGCGGCGATCTGCGCCGGGAGATCGGCGTGCTGGAACTGCCGCGGCGAGAGGTTCACGGCCATGCGCAGGCCGGGGAAGCGCGTGTCCTGCCACTCCTTGGCCTGACGGCAGGCCTCGCGCAGCACCCACTCGCCGATCGGCACGATCATCCGCGTCTCCTCGGCGATGGGAACGAAGCTCATCGGATCGACGATGCCGATGTCCGGGCGGTTCCAGCGCAGCAGCGCCTCCACGCCGACGATCGCGCCGGTGGCGATGTCGATCTGAGGCTGGTAGTGCAGCAGCAGCTCCCCGCGCTCGAGCGCGCCGCGCAGCGACGTCTCCGTCGACATCCGCTCCAGCGCGCGCACGTTCATCGACGGCGTGAACATCCGCACCGCGTTGCGCCCCGCGTCCTTGGCCCGATACATGGCGTGGTCGGCGTTCTTGAGCAGCATCTCCGCCGTGTCGCCGTCGGTCGGGAACATGGCGATGCCGATGCTGGTGGTGATGAAGAGGTCCTGCCCTTCGACGCGGATCGGCTGGGCCACCGTCTCCAGCAACTTCTGGGCGACCTTGACCACGTCGTCGGCGTGGTGGAGGTCGCCGACCAGCACCGTGAACTCGTCGCCGCCCATGCGGGCGATCGAGTCCTCCTCGCGCAGGGCCGTCGTCAGCCGCGCCGCCACCGCCTTCAGCAACTCGTCGCCGAGCGAATGCCCGAGCGTGTCGTTCACGTACTTGAAGCGGTCGAGATCGAGGAACAGCACCCCCACGGCCTGGCGCATGCGCCGGGCGTGGGCGAGGGCGACGGTCAGGCGGTCGCGGAAGAGCCGCCGGTTCGGCAGACCGGTGAGAGCGTCGTGGTAGGCCTCGTACTCGATCTGTTCCTCGACGTGCTTCCGCTCGCTGATGTCGCGCGACACTGAGACCATCTCCGCCATCTTCCCGGTGACCGGGTCGTGGACGGCGCGGCTCATCGTCTCGAACCACGTCAGCGTGCCGTCCTTTCGCCGGACGCGGTAGCTGAGAGTCATGGCGTGGCCGCCGTCGATGAGCTTCGACAGCTGGCGCACCTCTTCGGCGTCCTGGGGCTCGATGTAGTCGTAGATCGAGCGGCCGACGAGCTCCGTCGGCTCGTATCCGAGGAGCCGGCGCGAGGCCTCGGAGGCGTAGATCAGGATGCCGGCCGGCGTGGAGCGGGAGATCAAATCGGTGGAGTGCTCGGCCATGAGGCGATAGCGGGCCTCGCTTTCGCGGAGGGCCTGCTCGGCCATGCGCCGCTCCGTGACGTCGTTGTGCACGCCGATCGAGCCGACCACGCGCCCGTGCCCGTCGAACAGCGGCGCGCCGCCGATCTCCACCCAGATCACCGTCCCGTCCTTGCGCCGGATGCGAACGGCGTACTGGTCGGCCTGGCCGCGCTTGCGCAGGCGAACCTTTGCGTGCAGCACCTCCACGTCCGAGGGATAGGCCACGAGCGACTCGGCGCTCCGGCCGATCAGCTCCTCGCGCGTGTAGCCGACCATCTGGCAGAAGGCGTCGTTGGCGAGTTGGAGGACGCCGTCGACGTCGGACTGGGTGACGCCCTCGCGCATCCGCTCGATGAGCTGGCGGTAGCGCGACTCGCTGGAGCGCAGGGCCTGCTCGGCGTCCCGGCGCTGCAGCGCGCCGATGATGATCTCGCCGACGATGCGCAGCAGCGACACGGCCTCGTCCGACCACGGGCGCGGCTCCGCGTTGGCCACGCCGAGGACGCCGATGGCGGCGCGGTTGAGCACCATCGGCACGACCACGACGGCGCGATTGCCGGCCCGCTCGTAGAGATCGCGCTCGCCGAGGGCGTCGGCCGGCATGGTCTCCGTGTCGACGGCGCTGACGTGGTCGAGCCTGCGCATGCGGGCCATCGTCCACGGGAGGTCCGCCACCGGCATCTCCGCGGGCGTTTCCGCGGCCGGGCGTCCCGGCGCACTCCAGCCGTACGCGAGCTGCGCGGTCTGATCCTCGGTGAAGAGATAGACGAAGGCCCGGTCCGCGGCGAGGAAGCGGCTGACGTCGGCGAGCACCAGCTCGATTCCGCCGTCGACGTCGGCCGGCGCGAGGTTGATGAACTGCGTGGAGATCGTGGAGACGAGGCGCTCCAGGGTGAGACGGTACTGCAGGCCCGCGTGCGCTTCGCGCCGCTCCTCGGCGTCGATGGCCATCGACACGACGTCGGCGATCGAGCCGGCGAAGCTCTCCTCGTCCGGCGTCCACCTCCGCGGCCCGCCGCGATGCTCGTGGCAGACGATGCCGGAGATCTGCCCGGCGTGGCGGATCGGGCAGTCGAGCGTGGAGGTGATGCCGAGCGGGCGCAAATAGTCATCGATCAGCGCGGCCGTGCGCGGATCGGCCAGCGCGTCGTCCGCGGCGATGGAGCGCTCCGTCTCCACGGCGTGCACGTACGACGGATAGGAGGAGACGAGGAGCTCCTCGCCGCGCGCGTGCCGGCCCTCGGCGCGCTCCCACGCCTCGGCGCAGCGGATGACGGCGCGGTCGGGGGTGAAGAACCAGATGCTGACGCGGTCGACGTCGAGCGTCTCCGCGGCCGCCACGGCGACGTCGCGCAGCGCGGCGCCGAGGTCCGCATGGACGGACTGACGGCGCGCCAGATCGACCAAGACCCGGTTCTGCCGGCCAAGCCGTTCCCCTGTATCGACGCTCGCGGAAATCAGAGGCTGAAGGGTACCATTCCTGCCTCGCGGTCATAGCGTCTCGAGCGCACCGATCTTCGCGTTCACCTCGCTCGCGTAATGCCGCAGCGGAGCGGAGGCGGGGCGCCGGATGCCGGCGGCCCAGATCATCGTCTCCTCGCACTCGAGCACGTCGGCGCGCTGGATCGGATAGGGCTGGTGCTGGAGGCGCGCGCGGCAGAGGCGGTGCTCCTCGTCGATCGTGTAGACGATGTAGCGCTCGATCAGAAAATGCTCGATCGTGCCGGGGCTGGCCTGCTTGACGATCCCGTCCATCGGCGCGTAGCGGATGTGGGCGTTCGCCGGCCCGGCGCCGTGCGTCCCGTTGCGGCGCGACTGGAAGTCGATCAGCGGCGGGTTGTCGTCCGAGACATGGAGCTCCATCGTGGCGTGGAAGTACGGCAGGTGGTACGCGGCGCGTGCCGCGGCCACGGCAATGGCGCTCGAGGCGTCGAGGCTGAAAAACCAGACGCCGGGATCGCGCCCGCGGAGGCGCACGTAGGTGCGCACGTTGATCTCGTGAAAGCTGGAGATCCACGGCAGAGGCGGCGTGAGCACGGGTCGGACGCCGCTCAGCGTGAACGGCACCAGGCCGACATAGGCGTTCCCTTCGAACGTATCGATCGTCAGCTCCGGCGCGACGAGCGGCTGGAGCACCTGCGGCGGCACTTCCCAGTGCAGGAAGAGCAGATTGTGCCAGTCCTGGAAGAGGAACACCGGCGCCTCAGGCTGCTCCTCCGCCGGCGCCGCGCGATCGATGGACATCTGGTGAACCATTGCATCCGATGCAAGCAATGTTTCGGCCATGCTGTTTAGAATCGCGCCATGAAATATCTTGCAGCTCTTGCCGCAATCGTTCTCGCCGCCTGCTCCTCGGCGCAGACGGGATCGACCGCAACGATCACCGCGCCCGATCTCGAGCTCGAGCAGACGTTCGGTCCGGGCAACGTCGGCTATCCCGACGCGCCGATCGACGTGAAGTACGCGATCCGCATGACGAATCACGCCGCCATCCCGATCACGCTCAAGCGCATCAACCTGCACACCGTCAATCCTCCGGGCGGCGCGTACACGCTCAGCCCGCCGCTCGTACACCCATTCAACATCGAGATTCCGCCGAACGGCGAGAAGACGGTGGAGATGTGGGCGCACGCGCAGGGCTACGGCGTCAGCATGCGCGACCGCGAGCCGGTGACGGTGAAGGGCGTCGCCTACTTCGAGACGGCCCAGGGCTACTACAACCTCCCGATCAATCAGGAGCTGCAGCAGTAGTCGCGGCGGCGACGGCGCCGGTGACGCGAGGCAGCGCGGCGTCGCGCTCCTGCGCGTCGCGGAATGCGCCGACGATCGTCGAGCCGGAGCCGCTCATCCCCGCCCACGCCGCGCCGAGCTCGTAGAGCCGCGTCTTGATCGCCGCCAGATGCGGCAGCGCCGCGAAGAGCGGCTCCTCGAAGTCGTTGATGAGCTCCGCCGCGTGGGCGAGAAGATCGTCGCGGACCATGGCCCGCACGCGCTCGAGGCCGAGGGGCGGCGAGAAGCGGCGCAGCATCGCGTAGGCCTTCGCCGTGGACACGCGCTCCGGCGGAAAGACGAGGAGCAGCGGGATGCCCTCCAGGCTCGGCAGGGGCGTGAGGATTTCGCCGCGCCCGGTGGCGTAGGCCGTGCCGCCGAGGAGGAAGAACGGGACGTCGGAGCCAAGCGAGAGCGCGACCGCGGCGTCCGCGCGGCCGAGCGCGCGCAGCGTCGCCGCCGCGTCCGACGACCCGCCGCCCAGCCCC
>JBKOUP010000401.1:0-11431 GCA_046723495.1 Acidobacteriota bacterium | reverse complement strand
CTCCCGACCCGTGGCGTCATGCTGATCCGGCCCTGACGGTAAAATCGGGAGATACAGCATTGTCGTATCTGAGGATCGGGTGGGTAGCTTCGCACAATCGCGAGTGCGACGACGATCGTGCAGCCGGCCTTGGGCAGTTACGCTGCCGGCCATGCTGCATGGTAGGCCCCAGCGGGCTCGAACCGCTGACCTCCACCGTGTCAAGGTGGCGCTCTAACCAACTGAGCTAGGGGCCTGAGGCAGGCGGCGGCGACGATACTCCAGGCCGCGCGACTCCGCAACAACTCGCGCCGCCGCCGGGGCATTCCGGCGGCTTGACCCTGCGCGACCCCGGCGTCAGAATACGAGCTCAACCGTAACTGCCCGAAACAACAAAGGGGGACATTGCCTCATGCGAACCCTGACCACTCGGACCCTATTCGCCGTCCTCATCCTCGTCGTCGGCCTCCCGATCGTGCCGCTCCTGGCGCAGGAAACCCAGCCGCCGAAGAAGGATGAGAAGACCGCCACCCAGGAAGAAAAGAAGCCGAAGGTGACGGAGGAGATGGTCGTCACCGCGCGCAAGCGCGAGGAGACGGTCGAGGAGGTGCCGATGTCCGTCGCGGCGCCGACCGAGGCGGAGCTCCGCGACCGCGGCGCCGAGACCATCGAAGACATCGCCGCGAACGTCGCCGGCTTCAGCGTTCAGAACCTCGGACCTGGGCAGAGCCAGGTGTCCATGCGCGGCGTCTCCTCCGGTCAGATCGTCCGCGACCAGCCGGGCGTCAAGGAGCAGGTCGGCGTCTACCTCGACGAGTCCGGCATCTCCATGTCCCTCTTCACGCCCGACATCGATCTCTTCGACCTCAACCGCGTCGAAGTCCTGCGCGGGCCGCAGGGCACCCTCTTCGGCTCCGGCTCGGAGTCGGGCACGCTGCGCTACATCACCAACCAGCCGAAGCTCGGCATCCACGAGTCCGTGGCCGAGCTCACCGGCGACACCATCAGCGGCGGCGGCACCGGCGGCAGCCTCAAATTCGCCGTCAACTCGCCGTGGGGACCGGCCAGCGCCACGCGTCTCGTCGGCTACTACACGAAGTACGGCGGCTTCGTCGACGCCGTGCAGCCGAACCTCAGCGTCAACAAGAACGTCAACGACGGCTACCGCGCCGGCGCGCGCCTCACGTACCTCTACAAGCCGAGCGAAAACTTCAGCATCACGCCGCGCATCCTCTACCAGAAGGTCGACATGAACGGGTGGAACCGCTTCGACGCCTTCAACATCCTGGCGAACCCGTACACCACCACGCGGCCGCCGGTGACCCTCGGCGACTACGAGCAGTTCACGCAGTTCAAGGAGCCCTTCACCGACAAGTTCACCCTCGGCGACGTGAACGTCTCCTACAACCTCGGCAAGGCCACGCTGACGTCGATCACCTCCTACACCAACCGCAACGTCGACGTCCTCCGCGACGCCACCGCGCTCACCGCCAGCATCACCGGCGGCTCCATCGGCCTGCCCGCGAACATCTACACGCTCAACGCTCCGCTCGACGACGCCACGCGCGCCCATGGCTACACCGAGGAGCTGCGCATCTCCGGCGGCGCGGGAAGGACGCAGTGGGTCGCGGGCGGCTTCTACTCCCACTCGCGGCGCAACTACGGGCAGGAACTGCTGGTCAAGGGCTTCACCGCGCTGAGCGGCATCCCCACGGCCGGCGAAGCCATCGCCCCGACCGACGGCCTCTTCTGGTCCGACCTCCGCTACAAGGACCGCCAGAGCGCGCTCTTCGGCGAAGCGACGCACGCCTTCACGCCGAAGTTCGAAGTGACCGCCGGCGTGCGCTGGTACGACTACAGCGAGAGCCGCACGCAGATCTTCGACGGCATCTTCGGCGAGGACGACAAAGGCCATCCGCAGGTGCAGCCGGGCTCGGCCAGCGCCAACGGCGTGGCGCCGCGCGTCATGGCCAGCTACAAGCTGAGCGATGCCACGCGCCTTCATGCCCAGATCTCCAAGGGCTTTCGCCTCGGCGGCATCAACGATCCCCTCAACGTTTCCCTCTGCACGCCGTCCGACCTCGTCACCTTCGGCGGCCACGACTCCTGGAACGACGAGACCTTGTGGGACTACGAAGTCGGCTCGAAGTCGAAGATCGCCGGCGGCCGCGGCTCGCTCAACGTGGCCGCGTTCTACATGGACATCAAGAACCTGCAGGCCACCGTCACCGCGGGCACGTGCTCGTCGCGCCTCGTCTTCAACGTGCCGAAGGCGCGCAGCAGCGGCGTCGAGCTGGAGTGGCAGATGGCCCCGAGCGACAACTTCGACTTCTCGATCTCCGGCACGAAGACCGACTCCAAGCTCCGCTCCACCGTCACCTCCACCGATCCGACCGGCACCGTCACCGTCATCTCCGGCATCCGCAGCGGCGCGCGCATGCCCAGCGTCCCCGAGGAGCAGTTCTCCGCCGCGGGGACGTGGCGCTGGCCGGTGCGGACGTATGTCGGCTATCTGACGGGCGTCTACCAGCACGTCGGCGACCGCTACACGCAGGTCGGCGACGAAGACCTCGGTCCGGTCGCCAGCGTCAACCTGCTGACGTTCGCGGGGACGATCGGCGGCCCGCTGACGCAGGGCGTCTTCACCTTCGATCCGAAGCTGCCGTCCTACAACCTCGTCAACGCCCGCATCGGCCTGCTGTACGGCAAGTGGGACACGGCGCTCTTCGTCAACAACCTGACCAACGAGCGCGCCCTGCTCTCGCTCGACCGCGAGCGCGGCTTCCGCGCGCGCGTGGCCTATCTCGTCAACCAGCCGCGTACGATCGGAATCAGCACTCGAGTGAACTTCTGATGCCGGTCTCCCGCCGGACGTTTCTCCGGTGCGCCGGGGCGCTGCCACTTGCGGCGCTCAGCGCATCGGAGATCTTCGGATCGTCGAAGCCGCGCGTCGCCGTCGTCGGCGCGGGCGCGTTCGGCGGATGGACGGCCTTCCACCTCCGCAAGCTCGGCTGCGACGTCGTCCTCCTCGACCAGTGGGGCCCCGGCAACATGAACTCGAGCTCCGGCGGGAAGACGCGCGTCATCCGCGCCATCTACGGGGCCGACCGCATCTACTCCGAGATGGTCAAGCGCTCCTTCGAGCTGTGGGAGGCGCTCGACTCCGGCTCGGCGGAAAAGCTGTACGTGCCGACCGGCGTCCTCTGGATGATGCGCAGCGACGACAGCTACGTCCGCGCGGCGCTGCCGATCCTCCACGACCTCGGCTACAAGGTCGACTCGCTCGCGCCCGAGGAGGCCGCGAAGCGCTATCCGCAGATCGACTTCCGCGGCGTGAAGAGCGTCTGGTTCGAGCATCGCGCCGGCGCGCTCTTCTCGCGCCGCGCCTGCCGCGCCGTGCGCGACGCCTTCGACAAAGCCGGCGGCCGCTATCGCACGGCGGCGGTGAAGCCGGGCCGCATCGCCAACGGCGCGATGACCGGCGTTCGCACCGACGACGGCGGCCGCGTCGACGCCGACGTCTACGTCTTCGCCGCCGGCCCGTGGCTCGGCAAGCTCTTCCCCGACGTCATCGGCAACGCCGTCCGCCCCACACGGCAAGAGGTCTACTACTTCGAAACGAAGGGCGACCACTTTCAAGTTGGACATCTGCCGATCTGGGTCGACTTCGGCAAGCACATCGTCTACGGCATGCCGGGGATCGACGGGCACTGGTTCAAGATCGCCGACGACACGCGCGGCGAGACGATCGATCCGACGACGATGAAGCGCGTCATGACGCCGGCGGGCGTCGAGCGCGCCCGGGCCTTCCTGGCCGAGCGCTTCCCGGAGCTGGCCAAGGCGCCGCTGCTGTCGGCCGAGGTCTGCCAGTACGAGAACAGCCCCGACGGCAACCTCATCGTCGACCGCCATCCCGGCGCGAAGAACGTCTGGCTCCTCGGCGGCGGCTCCGGCCACGGCTTCAAGCTCTCGCCGGCGGTGGGCGAGATCGCCGCGCAGGCGATCGTGGCGGGGAAGGAAGTGCCGAAGCAGTTCCGCATCGATCGATTGCCGGCGCTGGTCAAGCCGAAAACGCAGTTTGAACGCGGTTAAAACGCGAACCTGGCGGCGACTGGCACGTACTACCGATACCATGCTCATCCGCCGATCCGCAGTTCTCCTTTTCCTTTTCGCCTCCCTCCCGCTCTTCGCCCAGGACGCCGACCGCAAGACCGGCTTCACCTTCTTCTTCGGCACGCCCGACAGCGGCATCTCCGCCCGCCGGCGCGTGACGCCGGACTGGACCGTCCTCGGCACGCTCGCGTATTCGCACAACACGCTGGGCGCGGCGGGCTCGATCACACCCGGCAACCAGACCACCTGGGCGCTCGGTGCCGGAGTGCGGCGCGTCTTCGTTTCCGAGGAACTGCGGCCGTTCGTCGAGATCGACGCCGCGCTTCGGCACACCGAGGTCGGGTTCTGCGATCACGTCAACTACCCGTCGATCGGCGCCGCCGGCGGCGTCGAGTATTTCGTCGCCAAGCGGGTGAGCATCGAAGGCTCGGCGGGCCTGACGTACTTGCGCTTCTCGGAGAAGTGCACGCAGGATCTCGGCTCCGGCCCCGTCGAGTTCCGCTACGACTCGCACTCCCTCGGCACGTTCCGCTCCGCGCTCAGCCTGACGTTCTGGTTCTGACGAGATCGGACGGCCAGTTGCCGCACGTCGCCGCCGCCTCGTACGTCGACTCGAGGAAGGCCAGCAGATCGTCCTCTGGCGCCGGCGACGTGCGCACGGCCTCGTACGGCAGGAGGAACTCGCGCAGCTCGTCGCTGTAGAACGCCGCCGCCGGGCGCACCGGCGCGGCGGCGAAGCCGGGCGACTCGGGATACGCGTACGAGTAGAACACCGCGTCGGCGCCGCCCGGCGCGCCGGGCCAGAATCCGGCCGACGACACCTCGTGCGAGTAGGCCTCGCGCACCATCGTGAGCGGAAGGCCCGGCACGCCCGGATGCGGCGGCGCGGGGCGGCCGGAGAAGCGCGTCAGGGCCAGGTCGAAGCCGCCCCAGAAAAAGTGAATCGGACTGACCTTGCCGAGGAACTCGCCGCGGAAGCGCGCGAAGACGTTGCCCATGCAGACCAGCGCGTGCCAGAAGCGCGACACGGCGTCGGCGTCGTACGACGCGTGCGTCGTGTCCTGCTCGAACGGAATCGGATCGGCGACCTCCGACGGCGTCGTGTTGATCGGCGCCTCGATGTGCAGCTCGTTCAGCATCGCCATCACGCGCCCGTAGAAGTCGGCGACCGTCATCGGATGCAGCGCGAAGTCGCGGTGCTCTCCCTCCGTCGTATCGATGCAGAGGCGGTGGTGGACGAAGTCGAATTCGATCTCGAACGCGCGCGCGCCGTCGGGAATCGGCGACGTGCCGAGGCCGCGCGACGTCGCGTAGAGCGGCACGTGCCACCAGTGATTCACCGGCGGCGTCCTGGCCATGCGGATCTTTCCGACCACCTGCGTCCACATGTGCAGCGTGGTGCACGTGTCGGCCCATTGCGCGTAGTGCAGCTCCGGCCAGGCTCGAGTCATTGTCCCGTTATAATGCCGCGCACCCCGCGAGGTCAGCAATGCCGCTTGTGGCGACGGAACGAGCACCGGCGTCGCGCGAACGCGCGCTCGGTGTCTTTCTGCGCCAGGGCATCGTCGGGCTTCTGCTCCTGTCGTGGCTGACCGTCACGCGCCTCGACGAGCCGGCGCGCATCCTCCGTGCCCTCGGCCCGCCGGCGCCGATCCTCGTCGTCATCTGCGTCACCTTCGCCTTCGTCCTGGCCCTGCTGAAGTTCCCGCTCAGCGACCAGATCTTCGTCTCGCTGATGGTCACGGCCGTCCTGGCCATCTTCCCGCTCCTCGGCCCGGTGATGACGGCGTGGATCGCCGTCCTGGCCGCGGTGGCGGCGCGCCTCCTGGCCATCGCCCGCATCGGTCCGGTGAAGATCGACGCCTCCGATCCGACGCTGGAGTGGTTCCGCACCTTCGGCCTCCTCGGCACTTATGGAATTCCGTCAGTGCTGGCCGCGTGGGTCTACGAAGCCGCCGGCGGCACGGTGCCGCTGCTCGTCCCCTCCGCCGCCGCGGCCGCGCGCATCACGCTCTTCGCCGTCGTCTTCGTCCTCGCGAACAACGTCATCGTCAGCCGCGTCGAGCTGGCCCTCGGCTATTCGCTCAAGACCTCCGTCCGGCTCGGCGTCGTCGACTGCGCGATCTATCTGATCACCCTGCCGTACGCGTTGCTGATGACGTTCTCCTACGGCGGCATCGGCTGGGGCGGCGTGCTCGCCGCCGCCGTCACCGGCGTGATCGTGAACCTCATGGGGCGCAACCTCGCCGTCACGCGCACCGACAAGGCCGTGCTCGCCCAGCGCCTGGCCTCGCTGACGAGCATCGGCAAGACGGTGTCGATGCGCTACTCCACCGACGAGCTGCTTCCGGCCATCTACGCCGAATGCGGCAAGGTCCTCGACGCCTCGATGTTCAGCATCGGTCTCTTCGACGAGGAGACGCAGGAGATCCGCTCGCTGCTCCGCGTCGATCATGGTACCTATCTACCGCCGTACCAGATTCCGCTCGGCGACGGGCTGGCTTCATGGGTGATCCGGAGCCGCCGGCCGCTGCGCATCGGCAGCGTGGCCGAGGAGCGGGCCATGGGGCTGACGGCGTACGACGACGGGCTGCCGACGCAGTCGTGGCTGGGGGTGCCGATGATCGCCCGCGACCGCATGATCGGCGTGATCGCCCTGCAGAGCTATCGCCTCGATGCCTTCAGCGAGGACGACGTCGTGCTGTTGCAAGCCATCGCCAACCAGGCCGCGGTGGCCATCGACGACGCCCGCCTCTACCACGACCTGCAGCGCCTCAACGCGGCCCTGGAGGCACGCGTCGCCGAGCGCACGAACGAACTGCGCGAAACGAACCTTCGCCTCCTCTCCGCCGACCGCTCCAAGAACCAGTTCCTGGCCAACATGTCCCACGAGCTGCGCACGCCGCTGAACTCGATCATCGGCTTCTCCAGCGTGCTGATGGACACGACGAAGGAGACGCTGCCGCCGCGCCTCTTCCGTTTCCTCGAGAACATCCGCACGGCCGGGAACCACCTGCTGGTGCTGATCAACGACATCCTCGACCTCTCCAAGATCGAGTCGGGGAAGCTGGAGATCAAGCCGCATCGCTTCGACCTGCGCGAGGCCGTGGCCATGGTCGAGCGGGTGATGAAAGGGATCGCCGCGCAGTCGGGGATCAGCATGGCCACGCGCATCGATCCCGCCGTCGGCGACGTCTACCTCGACGAGGCCCGCATCAAGCAGGTGCTGCTGAACCTGCTCTCGAACGCGGTGAAGTTCTCGCACCGCGGGACGTTCGTGCATCTCAACGTGTCGCGCGTGCCGGAGTCGGAGTCGACGCTCGGCTACGACGCCGTGCGCATCGAGGTCCAGGACCGCGGCATCGGCATCCCGCCGCAGGAGCTCGACCGCATCTTCGAGGAGTTCTACCAGGTCGGCGATCATCGCGCCGCGCAGAAGCACGGCACCGGCCTCGGCCTGCCGCTGGCGCGCACGTTCGTGCAGCTGCATGGAGGACGGATCGACGTGCGTTCGGCGGTCGGGGAGGGGTCGACGTTCATCGCCTACGTGCCGGTCGACGTCCGCGCGTACGACCCGGCCTTCAACGCCGCGCGCGGCGCGCCGAAGCACGCGGAAGCGCCGCCGCCACCCTGAAGCGCGCATAGTCCAGTGACTCGTCGCTCATCCAGGACACGCGTGGATCGCCCGGAACAAGCCGATGCAGACGCCGCTGACCGCGGAGACGCTGCTGGCCGCGCTCGCCGATTACGACCCGAACGACGCCGGCGCCGTCTCCGAGCGCATCCGCCAGAGCGCGTCGTCCGACGACCTGCGCGTGCTGGCGATGCCGGTGGTCGGCCCGGCCGCGACGCGGGCGCTGCGCTGGCTGAGCCGGCGATAAATGTGGGGCGGGATTCATCCCGCCGATCCCGCCCGCGCGGACTGAAGTCCGCGCCACACATACCGAGAGGCGCTCAGAACAGCTCGTTCACGGGCCGGTACGTTCCCAGATTCGCGAAGGGGACGTACTCGAACCCGCGGCCGAGGGGATCGTCGCGGCGGACGGTCGTGTAGTCGATCCCGAGCGCGGAGTAGATCGTCGCCGTCAAGTCCTCGGGGCGTACATCGCGGTTCGCGCTCCAGCCGTATTCGGCAACGGTGGCGCCCGTCGGATCGGTCTGGCCGATGATCGTGCCGCCGCGGACGCCGCCCCCGGCGAGCGCGATCGACATGCGCGTCAGGTGATCGCGTCCTCCATTGTGGAGGAGGCCGACCGTGCGGCCGAATTCTCCGAGAACGACGACCATCGTCTCGTCGAGCATGGTCTTGCCGGCATCGACGCCGGGCCTGATCGACAGATCGGCCAGCAGGGCGCCGAACGCCGGATCGAACTGGGCCATCTGCGTGTAGAGCGAATTGCCGGACCTGGCGTAGATGTTCGTGTGGTGGTCCCAGCCGCCAAAGGTGATCTGCACGAATCGCGTGCCCCGATGCGCCGCGACGAGGTTGCGCGCGACGAGGCAGGAGTCGCCGAAGACCGACGCGCCGTAGCGAGCGTGCTCGTCGGCGGTGAAGCTGAAGATCGCATTCGCCTCGGGCGAGTCGACGAGCTGCTTGGCCTGGCCGTAGAAGGCGTTCATGTCCGACGCGTTCTTCCCGAGGGCATCGCTGGCGCGGTCGGAATCGATGGCCTGGAGAAGGTTCCAGCGATCGGCCAGGCGCGCGGCTCCGCGGGGATGCGCCAGCAACGGCAAACCGGCCGACGTCGGCTGCACGTCGAACGGCGCGCACGACGCCGGCAGGTAGCCGGACTTCACCATCGTCGCGTCGCCCAAGGAGACGAAGCCGGGCAGGATGTCGGTCGGGAGGCGCTTCGTCTGCGACTCCAGCGCGATGACCGCGCCGATGTGCGGCGCGATGCGCCCGGTGGCGCCGGTGGGATTGCGCGCGATCTGCGCCCACGTCTGCCCGAGCTGATGCACCGCCACCCACGACAGGCCGCTGCGGATGATGGCCAGCTTGTCGATCTGTTCCGCCGTCTTCGGCATGAGCCCCTGAGGAAAACGGATCGAGCCGTACGTCGCCGGCGCGAAGTCGCGCGGCGTCCAGTTGCCTTCCTTCAAATCGAACGTGTCGATCTGGCTCGGCGCGCCGGAGAGAAAGATGAGGATGCAGTTCTTCGCGGAGTTGTGGAGAGTGGGGTTGACCGAGGTCGCGTCGGCGAGCAGGCGGGCGCTGGCGACGTCGGCAAAGAACGACGCCACGATCGAGGTGCCGGCGAGCCTCATGAAATGACGGCGCGTGAATCCTTCGCCGAAGACGGGGAAGCTGCCGCGATAGTCGAGCATCGTCAGGTCTCCATCAATTGAAGAGGAACTCCAGCGTGTTGATCAGGGCGAACTGGAGGTCTTCCGCTTTCTTGGCCGGCTCGCCGCTCCTCAAATACGCCGCCGCTTGCGCTTTTTCGTACGCCGTCGGGTAGCGCGACAACGTGCCGAGATAAATGCCCTCGGCGATCGCCGCGGGATCGGCCGACTGCCGGAGCAGACGCGCCACCAACGACGCGGGGTTCGTCGCATCGATGCGATCGCTGACGATGGGATCGTCGAGCAGCGCCAGCGCCTGCACGATCGAGCCGTCGGAGCTGCGCGGCTGGTCGTCGCGGTTGCCTCGCTGGAAATGATTGAGGAATGCCGCGAACGTGCCGCCCTCCGTCGGATCGGGAAGCAGCATGGCCCGCGGAACGGAGCCGCCGCCGCTCACGCCCAGCTCCGCCGGGACGCCGGTGGACTTCTGAACGGCGTCGAGGATCTCTTCCGCCGTCAGGCGCCGCGGATAGTGCCGCGCGTAGTACGGCGCCCACGCCTCGTCCCACGGGCCGGGCGCGTAGCGCGCGGAGAGCTGATAGGCGTTCGAGACGACGATCGTGCGGATCAGGGCGCGGAGGTCGTAATTGCTGGCCACGAAGAACTGGGCGAGCTTCGTCAGGAGCTGGGGATGGGTCGGCTGCTGATCCTGACGGTCGAGATCGAACGAGTTCGCCGGCTCGACGATGCCGGCGCCGAAGATCTCCTTCCAGACGTAGTTCACCGTTGCGCGCGCGAACTGCGGGCTCGCCGTGAGCATGCGCGCGTACGCCTGCCGGCGCACCTCGGCCGGCGCCGGCGTCTCTCCGGTGAGGAAGAAAGCCGGGTCGGCTACGGCCACGCCGTTCTGCGGCTCGCGCGGCGTCTTGTTGCCGGTCGTCGTGTTCAGCTTGTACTCGCCCTGCGGCGCGTCGGCGATCGTGTAGGTAGCGGTGCCGGTGAGGAGATCTTGCGGGAATGCCGCCGGGTAGCTGCGGGCGAAGAAGGCCGCGTCGCGCCAGAAATCGAGCCGCGTCCGGCGGGCCATGGACGAGTTCACGAGCTCGAGATGGCCGAGGCCTCCGTGGCATGAGAGGCAGACGAAGGGCATGCCGAGAAAACGATCGCCGGCGAATGCCGAGAGGTTGTCGTAGGTGTCCTGAAGCGGGCCATTCGACTGGATTTGCCGGCCCCAGAAAACGACGGCGCCGTTCGTCAGGGAGTTGCCGGTCCCGGCCACCAGCTCCCGAACGATCTGGTCGTACGGCTTCCTCGCCGCGATGGCGTCGTGCAAGTAGTGGTAGTACGAGTTGCGGGCTCCGAACTCCACTTTGGTGTTGGCCGCGGTCTGCACGTTCTGGACGTGGTCGCCGAGCCACATCGTCCAGCGGTCCGTGAAGCCGTCGCCGGCCAGGAGCTCGTCGATCATCGCGTCGCGTTTGCCGGGCGCGGTGTCGGCGACGAAGGCCTTGACGGTGTCGGCATCGGGGATCGCGCCGGTGAGATCGAGGGTGACGCGGCGGAGGAACTCTTCGTCACTCGACGCCGAGGTCCAGCGGACGTTGTCCTTCAACATCTTTCCGAAGATCTCGTCGTCGATGAAGTTCTTCGCGGTGAACGTCGTCGTCGGCGGCGGTGCCGGCGGCGGGACGGCGGCACGGTGGCGCAGCGGGCCGGCCACGAGCTCCGCGCGCGCCGACAACTCGTGGAACACCATGGCCGCGGACGGGAACGCACGCGGATTGAAGCGGCACTCCGCGCGAACATCGCTGTCTCCGGCCCTGCTTCTCGCTCCGACGGCCAGGAGCATCAAGACCGTGGCCGCACCGCTTCGGAGAGCGCGCATGAGATCCTCCTGAATTGTGCGCTGCTTTGGCTGCAAGATTCGCGCTGAGCCGCGGAGGGCTCTGCACCGTCGAGCCGCGGCGTGCATCGTCGCCGGTGTACGAAATCGCAGACACCGATGTCGGGCTGAATAGACGATGCCGCGCCTGAATACGGCACAAGCGCGTAC
>JBKOUP010000277.1:0-4991 GCA_046723495.1 Acidobacteriota bacterium | reverse complement strand
GCCTTCGCCTGCGCGCCGGCGTCGCCGGCGCGCTCGCGGACCAGCACCGAGCCCCACGCGGCGAGGTAGTTCCAGCGCGCGCCGCCGGAGGTCTTCGGATTCGGCGTGACGATGGAGATGCCGGGGCGGACGAGGTCGGACCAGTCGAAGATTTTTTTCGGATTGCCCTTGCGGACGACGAAGACGATGGTCGAGACGTAGGGGCAGCTGTTGTCGGGAAGCCGCCGCTGCCAATCGGCCGGGAGGAGGTGGGCCTTCTCCGCGATCATGTCGACGTCGTAGGCGAGAGCGAGGGTGACGACGTCGGCTTCGAGCCCGTCGATGACGGCGCGGGCCTGCATCCCCGATCCGCCGTGCGACTGGCGGATGGTGACGTTCGCGTGCCGGGCGAAGGCCTCGTTGATGTCCTTGTAGAGCTCGCGCGTCGGATCGTAGGAGACGTTGAGGAGGCGGACTTCCGGCGCGGCCGGCTTCTCAGCGGCGCACGCGCCGAGAAGGGCGGCGGCGCACGCGAGTGCGATGCTCTTCCTCAAGGACGTCCTCCAGTGTGGTGGTCTCGAGAATCGCGGCGACGGCGTCGCGGACGCGGCGGACGAGGCCGTGGAATCCGGCCGAGGCCTCCAGCGGCGTCTCCTGGTAGAAGTTCTCGCTGACGCTGCGGGTGGGGGCGAGCGGGCCGTCGAGGGCGCGCATGACGTCGGCGATGACGATGCCGCCGGCTTCCCGGGCCAGGCGAAAGCCCCCGGCCGCGCCGCGCCGGGAAACGACGAAGCCGGCCGTGACGAGGCGGAGGAGGATCTGCTCCAGAAACGACGAAGGAATCGAGAAGCGCTCGGCGATCTCCTGGCGCTTGCAGTATTCGGGCGCACGCTCGGCGATGGCCAGGAGGGCCAGGCAACCGTATTCGCCGGCAACGGTCATGCGCATGGGAGAATCTTGGCTTTGTTGATGGGGTTTGTCAACAAAGGTGACAGGGAACAGGTGACAGATGACAGGTCCATCTGTCACCTATCACCTGTTCCCTGTCACCTACATGCTTTTCCCCGTATGGCAATCCGCGCACGTCACGGCCGTGAGATCGCCGAGGTCCACCGGGTGCGTGAAGTTCTGCTGGGGCATCGAGAACATCGCCGTCCCTGCCTCGGCCTGTCCCAGGAAGTCGTGGCAGATGTGGCAGTCCTTCGAGATCACCTTCCCGTCCTTCGACACGTGCTCGTTGTCGTGGCAGCGGAAGCAGCCCTTGAAATAGAAGTGGCCGATGTTGTCGGGGTGCGTGCGCCAGTCCACCTTCATCTCCGGGAAGCGGGTCGTGCGGAAAATCTGCTGCGTGGTTGCGATCGAACGGTCGATTGCGGGGCGCTTTGCGGCGAACACCGCCGGGTACTTCTGGCTCCAGAAGGCGCGCAGGTCGCGGGCGATCGTGTCGACTCCCTCCTGCGTCGTCTTGTAGTCGCGCGACAGCACGTCCACCGTCTGGGCCTTGGCGAAGGGCAGCGTGCGATCGATCGTCCCCGCCACCAGGGCCCGGTCGACGGAGCGATCCGGCGGCGTGTAGATGTGCGTCGGGCGGTTGTGGCAGTCGATGCAGTCCATCCGCCGCTGCGGCATCGACGCGATCTGCTCCGGCTTCAGCTTCGACTCTTTCGCGTAGTACTCCGTGACGTGGCCGGCGCGGTCCTTGATGCGCACCCAATCGATGTTCTGGCGCTGCTCGTCGCTGGCGACGTAGTTGATCTCGTTGGCGATGTTCATGTGCCAGTGGATGCCGGCGATGAGCCCCGCCTGCGCGCTTCCGCCGCCGGTCTTGATCAGGAGCTGGGCCTGGCGCGGCGTGTTCGTCTCGTCGTACGAGAAGTGGTTGAAGACCTTGAGCTGCGCGCCCCAGAACTTCTCCGGCCAGTGGCACTGCTCGCAGGTCTGCTGCGCTGGGCGGAGGTTCTTCACCGGCGTGGGGATGGGGCGCGGGAACTTGTTGGCCAGGACGGCGTAGAGCTGGTACGCGCCGGAGAGCTTCGAGCGCACGAACCAGCTCGCGCCGGGGCCGACGTGGCAGCCGACGCAGCCGACGCGGGCGTGCGGGGAGAGCTTGTACGCCGTGTACTCCGGCGTCATCGGCGTGTGACAGGTGGCGCCGCAGAACTGGTCGGAGTCGGTGTAGTGATAGGCGCGGTAGGTGCCGAGGACGGAGATCAGCAGGAAGGCTACGCCGCCGATGATGGAGACGTAGACGACGTTCCGGACGCGCCGGATGTTCATGTTGATCTCGGGGTATTCCGGCATGTCATGGCCGGCGCGGATACGGCGCCGGCGCTCCCAGAACAGACCGAAGACGAAGAGGAGGAGGCCGACGACGAGGACGGTCGGGACGATGACGTAGGTCAGGATTCCGAGGTAGGGGTTCTCGGCGCTGGTGATGTCGATGTAGACCAGGAAGATGATGTTCGCCAAGGCGATGATGGCGATGAGCACACCCGCTTCGCTGATCAGGTTGCGCGCGAGACTACGTTTCACCGAATCGGCCATTCAGAGCTTCCTCCTCAATAGAAAAACCGCTGCAGGAACGACCAGTAGATGGCGACGATCAGGACGAGCCCGACGAACAGCGTGGCGAATCCGAACCACCGCGCGAACGTGACCTGCCCCTCGGTGGGAGGTCCGGTCAGCGCGTCCGCGAGCTGGCCTTCGGCCATCATACGTTCATATTGATCCGGCCGTTCCTCGCGGAAACGGTCGAGGGCCACCTTCCCCGTGAACATCACCTGGTCCATCGGGAAGCTCTCCGGACGCAGGTGCGTGTGGAAGAAGTGGAAGGTGAAGATGAAGCCGACGGCGAGCAGCGCTTCTTCACCGTGCACGAGGATGGCCACGTTCAGAGCCCAGCCGGGAAGGATGCGCGTGACCACCGGCGCCATCCAGAGCATCAGGCCGGAGAGGCCGATCACCGGCACGCCCCAGAAGACGGCGAAGTAATCGAACTTCTCCCAATACGTCCAGCGGTCGAAGCGCGGCCACGGCCCGCGGTAGAAGAACCAGCGGAACATGTGGCCGAGGTCGACGAGGTCGCGGGTGCGCGGCAGGAGCGAGTCGGGGCCGAAGAAGATCCGCTTGTCGCGGCGCACGAGCGCGCCGTACAGCAGGAAGAAGAGGTGGTAGAGCGCGTAGCCGAAGGTGACGACGGCGAAGACGCGGTGCAGCACGGTGCTGACGCCGACGCCTCCGAAGAGATGGGCGAGCGTCTTCCCCCACGGCAGGCGCGAGTACATCAGCGGCAAGCCGGTGGCGGCGAGTGTGAGGAAGCTGACGACGATGGCGATGTGGGTGAGGCGCTGCTTCGTTTCGAAGCGGGTGATCCACTGCGAGTTGCCGTCGTGGCGCGGCAGCTCGCCGCGAATGGCCGCCACGATGGAGCGCTGCAGCCAGAGGATCGTGCGCAGGCCGAAGAAGCCGAACACGAAGACGAGCAGCCACTTCATCAGCCAGTTGTAGACGTAGTAGACCTGCGGCGACTTGGCCTTGTCGTGCGGATCGGCGTGCGGCTGGAACGAGGCGAAGTTCGCGTTCACGTTCGTGTGGCATTTGCCGCACGTCCTGACGAGGTTGGCCGGGTTCACCGAGGACTTCGGATCGTTCTTCGGCAGGTTGAGGTGCGGGGTGTGGCAGTCGGAGCACTTGGCCGTCTTCATCGAGCCGAGGGCCGTGGCCTGGCCGTGGAAGGAGTCCTGGTACGTCGGCGCTGCCTTCGAGTGGCAGTTCGAGCAGCCGGTGGCGATCCCTTCCCGGAACGAGACCGACTCGGTCGAGCGGATGCCGTGCGCGGTGTGGCAGGTCACGCAGACCGGGCCGCGCGTCGCGCCGCTCTTCCACAGCTGTCCATGCGTGCTCGTCTCGAACTGGTTGAAGATCCCCTCGTGGCACTTGCGGCAGGTGTTCGGGACGTTCTTGTAGGCCACGGTCGACTCGGGGCTCGACTTCGGCAGGACCTTGTGCGCGGTGTGGCAGTCGGAGCAGACGGCGGAGACGACGAGGCCCTGCTCGAGCGCACCCTTGCCGTGCACGCTGCCGAAGTAGTTGTTGATGATTTGCGGCGCCGGCAGCGGATGGCCCTTCGTCACCTGCGCGTTGGCGTGGCACTTGGCGCAGGTCTCGGGGATACGCAGGTGGTAGGTGCGCGACTTCGGATCGGACTTGGGGAGGATGTCGTGGGTGCCGTGGCAGTCGGTGCACCACGGCGCTCCTTTCACGCCCTTCGCGCGCGAGGTGGCGTGGTCGCTGGTGTTGTAGTCCTTGACCGCGTCGGCGTGGCACTGCGCGCAGTCGGGGCGGGCCGGCGCGGGATCGTGCGGAAACGCCTTCACATCGGCGTGACAGCCGGTGCACTCGATGGGGGCGTGCACGGAGCCGGCGAATTTCTCCGCGTCGACGTGCTTGTCCCCCATGGCCGGATCTTTGTGGCACTCGAGGCACTCGGCGGACGTGAGCGTTTGCGCAGAGGCGACGGATGCGCAGAGAAGTAGCGCAGCAACGACGATTTTCATGACAAAAGGGCGGACCTTGCGGCCCGCCCCCCAGGTAGGACTACTTCAGCGTGCGGATGTAGGCGACGAGGGCCTTGATCTCATCGGCGGAGAGCTTGCCCTTGTACGCGGGCATCTTGCCTTTGCCGTCGGAGATGACCTTGGCGAGGTCGGCGTCGGTGGTCTTCTGCACGTCGGCCGAGGCCAGGCTGCGGAGCTTCATCGACTTGCCGATCGAAGTCTCGCCCTTGCCGTCGGGGCCGTGGCAGGAAGCGCACTTGGCCTTGTAAGTCGCCGCGCCGTCCGCGGCGAAGGCGGCCAGGGGCGCGAGCATCATCGCGATGATGACGAGGAGCAGTACGGTCCGTTTCATTGGTTCAGATCCTCCCTTTCGTTGATGAGAATCTAAACAGTGGGCGAGCGTGGGCTCATGACCCGGAACACGGTTGCTACGTGATGGCGCGCACGGGGAGGGTG
>JBKOUP010000025.1:0-21073 GCA_046723495.1 Acidobacteriota bacterium | reverse complement strand
CCGCCGACCTCCTCGACTCGAAGTCGACGCCGGAGATGCCGGCCAAGGGCGTGGTGCTCGAGGCGCGCAAGGAAGTCGGCCGCGGCATCGTGGCCACGGTGCTGGTGCAGGACGGCTCGCTGCACGTCGGCGACGCGTTTTTCTCCGGCACGACGCACGGCCGCGTCCGGGCCATGAGCGACGAGCGCGGCGATCGCGTCAAGGAAGTCCCGCCGGCCACGCCGGTGCAGGTCACCGGCTTCGAGGACGTCCCGAACGCGGGCGACTCGCTGCAGGTGGTCGACGACGAGACGCAGGCGCGCATGATCGGCCAGATGCGCCAGGAGAAGGCCCGGGAGGCCGCGCAGAAGGGCGGCGGCCGCATGTCGCTCGATCAGCTCTTCCAGCGCATGCAGCAGGGCCAGATGAAGGACCTCAACATCATTCTCAAGGCGGACGTGGCCGGCTCGGTGGAAGTGCTCAACGACACGCTGCGCAAGCTCTCCAACGACGAGGTGAAGGTCAACATCATCCACGCCTCGGTCGGCGCGATCTCGACGAACGACGTGCTGCTGGCCACGGCTTCCGACGCGATCGTGGTCGGCTTCAACGTCCGCCCGGAGCGCAACGCCGCGGAGCTGGCCGAGAAGGAAGACGTCGACATCCGCCTGCACACGGTCATCTACAACGTGGTCGACGAGATCAAGGCCGCGATGACCGGCATGCTGGAGCCGAAGTTCGAAGAGGTGTTCCAGGGCCGCGCCGAGGTGCGCGATACGTTCAAGGTGCCGAAGGCGGGCGTGATCGCCGGCTGCATGGTCGTCGACGGGCTGATCCCGCGCACGGCCAGCGTGCGCCTGCTGCGCGACAACCGCGTGATCTTCGAGGGGAAGATCGCCTCGCTGCGCCACTTCAAGAACGACGTCTCCGAAGTGCGCCAGGGCTTCGAGTGCGGCATCGGCATCGAGCGCTTCCAGGACATCAAGAAGGGCGACGTGATCGAGGCCTTCAAGGTGGAGAAGCTGGCGCCGGCGCTGGCGTAGGCGGCTGTGAGCTACGGCCGCCCGGCCGCGCGCCGCCGCGCCGGCTGGATGTCGCCGACCGGCTGCACGGCGGCACGCAACGCGCCGAGGAACGGCTCCTCGGCGATGCCGCGCGCGTAGGCGGCGAAGACGTCGCCGGCGCCGTTGGCCGCGAAGTCGGCGCTGTCGAGCAGGGGCTCGATCGCTGTCGTACGCGTGCCGCCGAGGGTCCATTGCGGGCCGACGTCGCGCGCTGTTACCGCCGCGCCGCCCGCGTCGTCGTCGACGGTGACGACGACGTAGCGCGCGCCGTTCCAGACCAGCGCGGGCCGCTGCGAACTGGTCACGTCCAGCCGGGCCGTGACGGCCAGCGTCCGGCCATCGATGCGCAGAAGATCGCTCCGCTGCAGGACAGCGAAGTCGCGGCCATCCGACGCGATCGACAGCACGGCCTCGGCGAGCGGATGAAGGTCGCTGTCGAGGCGATGTCCGGCGGCGTCGAGGCGGACCATCTCCCACGATCTCTGCTCGGGACACGGCGGGGCAGCCGTGCAGGGGAAGGTCTGCCACGAAGAATAGGCGAGGAGGATCCTGTCGCCGTTGAAGCCGAGGTGCGGATCGGATTCGGAGAGCGAGTGGGCCGTCGATCCCGGCGCATGCTCGGTGAGCTTCTGAGGCGGCGTCGGGCCGGCCGAGGTCAGGGCCGCGCCGTAGACCGATCCCTGCCAGGTGTGCCACGCGGCGAAGAATCCGTCCGCCGTCGCTGTCACGTCGTATTGGCCGTTTCCGCCGAAGGTGCCCGAAAGGAGAATCGGCGCGGCATCGAGCGGATGCCCGTTCGCGTCGAGGCGCATCGCCCACAGCGATTCCTCATTGATCCATGTGACGAGATAGACGCCGCCATAGACGACGCGCACGCCGGTCATCGACGACAGCGCTGCTCTCGAGAGTGCGATGGGGAGCGCCGCCGGCGCGCCGTTGTGGTCGAGCGGCGCGGCCATGACCTGGTTCGATGTGAGCCAGATCTCCACCCAGGCGACGAGATAGCCGGAGCCGTTGCTGGCGATGGCCGGGAGGCGCTGCTCGGTCGTGCCGCGCGACAGGAGAATGGGCGTGGCCGCGCTCTCTAGTGTCGATCCGATGCCGCCTTGGATCCGTTCCGCCTCGACGATTTGACCGGTACTGTGCACGAAGCTCTCGCTGATGGCCTTCCAGACGACGCCGAATCCCGTGGCGTTGCGCGCGAGACGGCCGCTGCCGTCGATGAATCCGTCGAAGCTGATCCCGCGCGATGCCGCCGCCGGCGTGCCGTCCGCGCCGACGTCGACGGCCTCGACGAAGCCGGCCGGGCCGGCGGATTCGTACGGTGTGCCGGAGACGAGAACCGTGTAGCCGCGGGCATCGCCGGCGACGTCCAGGCCGCTGATAAAACCGGAGTGCGGGAGCGCGGCGGTCGTGCCGGCATTGCCCGACGGCGAGATCACGGTCGCGAGCAGGGACGGCATGAAGGCGCCGCTCAGATTGAAGGACGACCAGACCAGGAGGGTGTCGTCTCCGCGGCTGCCGAGGGCCACGCTCTCCGACCGGTTGCTGCCGTCGAACGGCACGATCGTGCGCGGCGCCGCGTCGAGCGGATTGCCGGCCGTGTCCAGACGCGTCATCGCCACGACCGACGCGGTGATGATGGCAATGGTGAAGCCGCTGTCGCGCGCCACGGCGTCGTAGCCTTCGATGTCCGCGATGCCGGCGATTACGCTTCGCTTGGCGACGCCGTCGCTGGAGTCGAGCGTCAGCCTGACGATCTCGCTCGCGCTCCGGGCCACGACGATCGCCACCGCATCGTTGGCGACGACGACGGCGCTGCGAAGGTCCGTGGCCAGGACGCGCTCGGATCCGGCGACGGGCTGTCCGTCGGCACGGAGCCGCATGGCGTGCAGATCGGAACTGCTGTTCCAGACGAGCAGATAGCTGCCGTTGCTCCAAACGAGGTCGACGCCGCCGTCGCGGAGGCCGGGATCGGTGACGACGACGGTGGGCAGCACCGTGGCGGACGCATCGAGCCGGCGCACCATCAACGCCGCGTTGCGACTCGGAGGCGTGGCGATCCAGGCAGCTAGGAACGACGACCCATCGGTGGCGATCGCCGGCGCCTCGAACCGGGCGTGCAGAGCGTCGTAGGCGGGCGCGGTCAGCAGGCGCTCGGCGGCGCCGGCGTCGAACGCGACGGCGAGAAGCAGCACGACGAGCCTTCGCACGATGGATAGGATACGAGAGTCGCGCACAAATCGTCGCTCAAGGCGGAGAGGCTGGCCCCGGCGCTGGCGTAGCGTCGCCGAGGTGCGCGTTCGGCTGGAGGTAGAGGACGCGGTGCGGGACGTCGAACGTCACCGTGAAGCGCCGCAGCATCTCCATGCCGATCTCCGGAAAGCGCGTGCCCGGTCCCCAGACGTTGCGGACGGTGAAGGGGCCGATGTGCACGGCCTCGAACATGCCCGAGACGGATTTGTAGTTGCTGCCGAGGCCGTTCCCGAGCGTCGTCTCGCGGACGTTGCGCGCGCTCTTCGCGATGTCGTCGCCGACCGCGTCGGATGAGCCGGTGTCGATGCGCACGCGCCGCTCCACGGTCTGCTTGCCGTCGATGTCGATGGTTACATGCATGAAGAGGCGGTGGTCGACATCCTCGAGCGGCACGGCCGCGGCGCCGCGCGGCCTGCGGAAGGTTTTCGGATCGATGAGGCGCATCGTCGACGTTTCGGGGTCGAGCTCGACGACGAAGGCCTCGAAGAATTCGGCGCCGACGAGGCCGTGGACGTCCTTCGGAATCGGCACGCCGCTGAGGTCGATGACCCACGGCTCCGCGATCGTCAGCTTCGCGCCGCCGATGGCCATCGCCAGCGGCGCCACGCGCTGGACCGGCACGGTGCCCTCGCCCGTCCCCTTCGACGTGGTCGAGCCTGACACTTCGAGGCCGAGCTCTTTGACGATGACGGGGTCGATGATCGTGTGGTACGCGCCGCTGTCGACGGCGAACCAGTACGGACCGTGCCCGGCGACGGTCACCGGCACGATGAAGAGGTGGTCGGAGCGGCGGGCATGAACGGTGGCCAGGAAGAGAACCGCAGCAAGGATGTTGCGTAGAGCGACATGCATGTGGGACAAAGTAGGCGCTGCGGCGATGGAAAGTCGATGGAAGAACGATTGAATTTGCATCGATTCGGCGAGTTCACGCTCGATTCCGCGGCGGAGGTGCTGACGCGCGCGGGCCAGCGCGTGCCGCTGCAGCCGCAGCCGATGAAGGTGCTGACGCTGCTGGCGACGCGGCCGGGCGAGCTGGTGACGCGGAAGGAGCTGCAGGCGGCGGTGTGGGGAGAGGGGACATTCGTCGATTTCGACCAGGGCCTGAACTGGTGCATCAAGCGCATCCGCGAGGTCCTCGGCGACGACGCCGCGCACCCGCGCTTCGTCGAAACCGTGCCGCGCAAGGGGTATCGCTTCATCGCCGCCGCGCCCCCGTCCCAGCGACGCCGTCTGCGATGGCTCGTTGCCGCGGCCGCGCTGGCCGTGCTCTGCGCGGCGGCGACGATGCAGGTCGCGCGGCAGCACGCCGTCACGGTGGTGATCCTGCCGTTCGACAACTACACGGGCGACGCGCGCAAGGAGCTGACCGCGGCGGCGGTGACGGAGAACGTGATCAATCGCGTCGGCGGCGCCGATCCGGCCCGCCTCAAGGTGATCGACCGGATGACCGCGGCGAAGTTCAAGCGGACGAACGAGTGCATCATCCACATCGGCCGCGCCCTCGGCGCCGACTTCGTCGTGGAGGGCTCGATCCAGCGCAGCCGGACGACCGCCGCGCTCTATCGCGTCGCCGACAACACGCAGGTGTGGGCCGCCTCGGCCGCGCCGTCCGAGGCCGCGGCGGAGACGATCTCCACGAAGATCGCGGCGACGTTCTTGCGGTGACGAGATGATCGTGGCCGTCGCCATGTTCGAGCTCCACATCGAGTACGCGCAGTCGCTGAAGGACAAGCGAATGGTGGTGAAGAGCCTGCGCGACAAGCTCCGCCACCGCTTCGAGCTCTCCGCGGCCGAGGTGGGGCTGCAGGACGTGCATCAGCGCGCGCGCATCGCCGTCTCGTTCATCACCCTGGAGCACGCCCAGGCGGACGCGAAGCTGGAGAAGATCGAGGAGTTCATCGCCTCGAACACGGACGCAACGCTGGCGTTCTCGACGAGCGAGAAGCTGGAGTTCGACGAGACGATCGGGCTGGGCTAGCGCGAGGGACGTTTGAAGAGCCAGACTTTTCCCCAGTCAGCAAAGAGGGCGATCTGGTGGTGGCTCTCCCACCCGCCCGTCCCGCTGCGCGTCGCTTGCGGGCTGTAGACGAGGTGGAAGTTCACGCGTGTTTTCGGATCGTGCCAGAATGCTTCGAAAGCGGGATTGACAACGTTGATGGCGGTGCCGCCGCGGTCCGTGACCGTGCCGATGGCGAGCGTGCTTCGGAGAATCACACTGCGCAACGCGTAGCCGGGGAAGCGATTCGTATAAGCGAATTCACGCTGCTTCCGGTCGGCGGCCGTCCCCTTGCGGCTCGTCTGTGAGTAATGCAGCTCGCCGAAAATCCCGCGGCCGATAGGAAGATAGGTGTCGCCATCGAAACCGACTGATTGCTCGTGTCCCGACAACCGGGTTGCGACGGCCGAAGAGTTGAGTAGCGTGGCGATTGTGTCAATGTGCTGCCGCGCCACGGTCAAGCGCATCCGCAGCATGATGTGTTGCGCGCGAACATAGCCGCCGAATTGCAGCGTGTCCTTTCCGCCAGGCGGCGGTGCCGTCGGCGTCGACTCGGAAGACGGCGGGGTGGGAAAAAACACGGGCGGCTGGCACGGACACGTCTGCACCGGCGGCGTGGGCTCGCCGCGCGTCTCCGTCCGCTTGTAGTCGATCTGAAAGTTTGACCAATAGAAGCTGTTGGTCCAGTGGACGAAGCCGGTGGCCTGGTGCGACGGCCGATAATCATCGATGTAATTCGCCACGCCGCCCGCGACAAGCCGTGAGGCGAAGACCGAGCCGTCGTACGTACGCGGATCGACGAAATCATCGGGGTCGAAGATCGGCCGCTGCTGCGCGGCGGCGAGCAGGGGGAAAAACACAAGAACGGCGAATGCGAGTCGTCGCATGACTAATGCACCGTCAAGGTCAGCGACCTGAACTGAATGTCGTCGAGCAATTGAACGTCGATATCAATCTCAGTCGGCGAAATCCTCGGCTGGCTCTTGTGCCCGCCGGCGCGCTGCTTCTCCCACTGGAACGTCACTTTGTCCGGTCCTATCTCGGTGCTCTTCTTCAGCGTGCGGGGTTTGCTGTTCTTGAGAATTGCGTTGATCGGCAGATCTCGTCCTTCCGCTTCCTTTCGAGGCTTGTAGAGATAAATCGAAAGAGTCTCAACGTCGTACCAAAAGCCTAGAAAGGGATGCTCTTTGTTGCTCTGGAAGCTCAATTCTTCTCTGCATGGGGCCGCGTATTTGACCTTTGATGCCGCGTCGAGCTCCCGGACGTACGTAACCGACAGAGGAGGCTTGATGCGTTTGTCAAACGAAACCTTCATCGTGATATCGGATGCTCCGGAGCTACATTCTTTGAAGGTGAAGTTCGCCACGCCGACGTTTTGCTTGTTCGCGATGAAATCGTCCGGATGTTGGCAGTGAGTACGTCCGCCCTCGTAACGCACCCCGAGTTGCGCCTTTTTTGGAACACCGATTGGCACGGGCGGCTCACCGTCGCTTTTCCATGACCATACACCATCGGTGAACGTGGCCGCCCGTTCCTCCCGGTCGTTGATAATCAAGAAAATCGTTGTGGGACGGTTCGTGCAAGTCGCGCTTTCGAGACGGACATTTATCTGACGCACCGCCGCTGGCGTATCCGCAGCGGCGACGGTCATCGCGCTGAACAAAGAAAGACAGAGAGGGCCTAACCGAACGTTCATGAGGATCCCTGCGTCACACCGTAGCGCTGATCGAGCTGCTTCACAAAGTCGTCGTCCAGCGGCACCTCTATTTCCCAGACGTTGTCGTTGGACTCGCGCACTGTCAAAATCACCTTCGACGATCCGACCGGCTTGAACGTGGGCGGTGGCGGTTTAACCTCAATGATCGAGACACTGTTCGGCGGGATTGTCGTGCTTTTTATCTCCACTGGGGCGTCCTGCGTCTTGTCTTCTGTGTAACGCAATTTGCCTTGCAGCACGACCGACGGGTATTGGCCGTTGTTCCAGGCATACATCGAAATGTTTTCGGTGGAGGCCGAGATCGCTGCCGCCGATGTGTGCGACTCGCGGTGGGCCCAGGTCCAGAGAGTGTATCCAGACCCGATCACGGAGATGATTGCCGTGAGCATTGCCAACGGAATTTGTAGACCGGTCAGATGCCCGCGCCAATCCTGATAGGACTTGCACTCCAGACAGAACTTTTTGGCGTCGTGCTCCAGCGGCTTACTACAGGTCATGCAGAGGTGTTTCTCCTTGCAGACGGGGCAAATCTTCGGATCAATCTTTTCGGATGTGCCGTCGCTCATCACGACCTCCCGATCATGATTACAGCGGTAATCACCAACGCCATCGTGAGCAGCAGCAGCGCCCACGGCGAGAGCGCCGGGACCGTCATCGGCGGCATTGGCATGGGGGGTGGGCCGATGTCGATCGTGTAGACGACGGACGTGGTGCACTGCTTTGCGTCGGTGACGGCTACGGCGAAGTTGAAGCGGCCTCCGGCGGTCGGGAAGCCGGAGAGCGTCGCGGTTGTCGGCGGATTATTCGGCGTGAGGGTGAGGCCCGGCGGCTGCGACGGGGAAGGTTCGATCTGCCAGATGACGGGCGTTCCTCCCGCGGCGGTGAACGCTTGCGTATAGAAGACGCCGACGGTACCGCTGGCGAGCAGTGTGCTCGCGGGCGACAGCGTGACCGACGCGGTGCATAGCGGCGGCGGAATGATTACGGGGTAGCACCGCGCGGCCGTGCATCCGGAATCGGCGGCGGTCGCGGTGACGCAGAAGTTGTAGTCGCCCGGTTGCGGCGCTCCGTGCAGGATTCCGGCGAAGCCGGGGTCGTTGAAGACGAGCCCCAGCGGCACCGTACCGCTCGATATCGTCCAGGTAAACGGCAGGCAGAAGGGCGGCGCGAGCGACTGGCTCATCTGGACGCCGGCGGTCAACGGCTGAAGGTCGGGGAGCGTCAGCGATGGACAGTCGATCGTGATGACGTATGTCTGCATGTCAGCGGGGCAAAGCGGTGCGCTGTTGAGTTTTATCGTGAAGCGGTACGTCCCCATCTTCTTCGGGACGCCGGTGAGCTTGCCGTTGAGGATGTAGAGGCCGGGCGGGAGGGATGCCGGATCGACGAGCATGCCGGGAATGGGAGCAGAATCGTATTGCGTGCAGACGACGCCGTTCGGCAGAACAATGTCGGTGCGCGCGCCAGCGCAGACGTCGAGCGTGTACGTCCGCATGTCGGTGCAGCCGACGGCGTCGACGACCGTCACCGTGAATACGAATTCGCCCGTTGCTAATGGCATCCCATCGATGGCGCCGGTTGGCGACGGTCCCGTAATTCCGGGCGGCAAAACCCCGCTGAACGTGAACAGCGGCTGTCCGCAGAACGGCGCGATGTTCGCGTGGTACTGCATGCCGGCCGTCGCGACCAACGGGCTCAGGGGCGGGAGCATGAGGTTGCAGGCGACGTGCATCGGGAACGTTGCTGTCGCCGTGCAGCCGGCGTCGTCGGTCACATCGATCGTGATGTTGTAGTCGCCCGGCGCTGCTGCTGTCGGCGTGCCGGCGATCGTCTTCCCGTCCGGCGGCGTCAGCGACAGGTCCGGCGGTAAGCCGGACGCGTGGAACTTGTACGGAAATCTGCCGCCGCCAGCGACGATGTCTCGCGTGTACGGCACGCAGGCCTTCGGATCGCTCTTCGGTTCGAGCGAGAGCGTGATTGTGTCGCAAATCTGATAATGGCTGAGGAAACAGCCGTGAGCGTCGACGGCCAGCAGCGTAAACGTGAAGTCGTCGTGTGCCGTTGGCGTGCCGGAGAGCGTCACGCTCGTCGTCGGCGTTCCGAGGGGTGTCAGCGTCAGGCCCGGCGGCAACGAGCCGTCGTAAATGCTGACGACGTACGGCGGCGTGCCGCCGGTGGGCGTGATCGTCTGCTTGTATGGCTCGCCGACTTTCTGATTCGGCAGTGACGGCGGATCGAAGACGACGAGGTTGCAGCAGAACGTCACGTCGCTCGTGTCGAGCGTCACCGTGCCGTTCGGGGCGAGCGCGCGGCCGCTCATCGTGGCGCCATGAAGCAGCTTGATGTCCGTCGCGGCGAGCACTGTTCCGACGAACCCGCTGTTCGCGCCGATCGTCATCGAGCCGTCGATTTGCCAAAAGACGTTGCTGCTCGTCGCTCCGCCGCGCAGCAGCATGGAGAAGCCGTTGGGCGTCGTCAGCGATTGGTTGACAGTGCGAAAAATCCAGACGTCGGAGGAGGAGTTGGCCTGGAGCGTCAGCGTCGCCCCCAGCGACGTGACGCAGTACACGCCAGGCGCGGGAGCCGGCGACACCAGCGGCGTGCACGCCCGCGCGGCCAGGCTGCCATACGCGGCGGCGGCGTCCGATTGCGCATGACGCAGCGTTCCGCGGTCGGCGATGATCGTGCCGAGCGTCACCGTGCCGGGCGGGAAGCCGCTGATCGTCCGGTCCGGACCGGCGCCGACATCGCCGGTGATGTGGCTCTGGCCGCTGTTCACCACTCCCGCGTTGCCGAAGACCGCAAACGACGCGGCGGCGCCGAGGGACGGCGCACTTTGCGCCGCGGCGCGCGACGCGATCAGAAGCACCGTGATCCCGGCTGCTGCCAGTCTCCGCCCCCCGAGCGGCATCGGACCTCCTTCGGCTACCTACTGAAGGAGTGATTGGAATGGGGGAAGTTCCTACCCCTTTATGGAAAATTGTTGCCGAGGCAGCACCTTAGCGCAACGGCTGAATCGCCCCTATCACGATGTGCACCTGCACCTCGTCGCCCAGCACGCCCGGCACGGCTCCCCAGTGATTGCCGAGGACGCCGAAGTCGCGGCGGCTGACGGCGAAAGTGGTCTCGAAGCCGGCCAGCTTGCCGACTTTCGGCAGGTCGCGCACGCCGAGGAACGTGGGGCGGAAGGCGATCGCGCGCGTGACGCCGTGGATCGTCAGGTTGCCGCTGACGGTGCCGTTCCGCACGGCGGTGCTGTGGAACTCCAGCGTCGGGTAGCGCTGCACGTCGAGGAAGTCGTCGGAGCGGACGACACGGTCGCGCGTGTCGTCCTTCGTGTCGAGGCTGGCGCTCTGCACGACGACGTCGATGCGCGAGCGCTCCGGCGCGGCGGCGTCGAACTCCAGCGTGCCGCTGAAGTCGCGAAAGACACCTTCCTCCTTCAGCACGCCCCACTTGACGATGGAGAAGCCGACGTTCGAGTACGTCGGGCGGACGAGGTAGCGCACCGGCGCGGCGTTCGCGCAGGCCGCGGCGAAGAGCAACGCGACGATGAGCGGCTTCATCGCGCGCCTCCGCCGAGGTGGAAGTCGTACGTGGCGTGGAGCACGCCGTGGGCGTCGCGCGTCAGTTGCAGCAGCGGCTGGCCGCCGTCGAGGAAGAGCGTCTGCGTCGCGCCGCCCTCGATCTTGAAGTGCATGTGCGCGCCATGTGTCGTGCCGGGATAGTGGCCGGGCTTGATGGTCTCGATGCGATAGGAGCCGTCCGCGCCGGTGCGCACGACGCCGCGCAGCCGCGCCGGACCGTCGGTGTTGTCGCGGCGGTAGTGGCCGCCGGCGTCGGTGTGCCAGACCTCGATGGCGACGCCGGAGCGCGGCTTGCCGTCGGGGCCGAGGACTCTGCCGCTGAGCACGAGGCGCTCGCCCGGCTCGGCGGCGGAAGCGATGCGGAGAACTGCGCAGAGGAGAAGGATGATCGCGTTCATGCCGGAAGGACGCGAGCGCGGCGCGAAGTGTTAGCGTGTTAACACTCCGCTTTCGAAATGCGTCTCTCCGAGGTGGACCGATCCGACGCCGAGCTCGTGCTGGCGGCGCAGCGCGGCGACGTGCCGGCGTTCGAGCAGCTCTACGCGCGCCACGCGCCGCTGGTCCGCGCCATCCTCCTCGGCCGCCTGGCCGCGTAGCGTGTTAACACTCCGCTTTCGAAATGCGTCTCTCCGAAGTGGACCGATCCGACGCCGAGCTCGTGCTCGCGGCGCAGCGCGGCGACGTGCCGGCGTTCGAGCAGCTCTACGCGCGGCACGCGCCGCTGGTCCGCGCCATTCTCCTCGGCCGCCTGGCCGCGGCGGACGCGGACGACGTGCTGCAGGAGGTGTTCATGACGGCGCTGCGGAAGCTGACGTCGCTGCGCGAGCCGGCGGCGTTCGCCGGATGGGTGGCGCGCATCGCCCGCAACCGCGCCGAGGACTTCCGGCGCGGCGCCGTGGAGACGATGCAGCTCGACGTCGAGTACGCCGCGCGCTCGACGCAGCAGGAGTCGGCGGAGGCGGCGCGCGCGCTCGCCGCAATCCGCGCGCTCCCCGCCGCGTATCGGGAGACGCTGATGCTGCGCCTCGTCGAAGGGATGACCGGGCCGGAGATCGCCGCGCGCACGGGACTGACGCCGGGCTCCGTGCGCGTGAACCTCCACCGCGGGATGCAGCTGCTGCGCAGTGCGCTGGAGAGGAGCCGGGTGGCATGAACGACTATCTGTGGGACCGCGGCGGCGAGGCCGACGAGGAGGTGAAGAGGCTCGAGGAGCTGCTGGGGGCGTTCCGTTCCGTGCCGGAATTTCGCGTGCGCCGCGCCTCCCGTCTGTTTTTCGCGCTACCCCTCGCCGCGATGATCGTGCTCGGCATCGCCTTGCCCGCGTTCATCGCCTACCGCAACGCCGGCTGGCGCGCCGGCGCGATCGCCGTCTACCGTCCCGGCGACGTGATCCGCGCGGACGCGCCGCTGCGCATCGAGACGCCGTCGATCGGCGTCGTCGACGTCGGCGCCGGCACGACGCTGCGCATCGTCGACAAGCGCCGCCTCGCCCTCGACGTCGGCACGATCCACGCGCGCACGACCTCGCCGCCCGGCCTCTTCGTCGTCGAGACGCCGCGCACGCGCGCCACCGACCTTGGCTGCGAGTACGTCCTCGACGTGGCCAAGGACGGAAGCGGCACGCTGCGCGTGAGCGCGGGGTGGGTGGCGCTGACGCGCGGCTGGGCGCAGTCGCTCGTGCCGCAGGGCGCGTCGGCGAGCTTCGACGCCGAGGGGGCGCTGACGCCGCCGCTCTTCGACGACGCGCCGGGCGAGCTCAAGGAGGCCGTGCTGCGGAACGACGTCGCCCGCGCCGCCGCGCTGGCGCGCCCGCGCGACGCGCTCACGCTGCTGAGCCTCCTCCGCCGCGCGGACGACGACGAGCGGCGGATTCTGTTCGACCGCCTGGCGCAGCTCGTGCCGCCGCCGCCGTCGATCACGTCCGACTCGACGAATTGGGACGACTGGTGGCCGCTGGTGTTGAAGGCCAGCGGGGTCGGGCCGATCAAGAAGAAGAAGCAATGATCATTTCCGCGCTATCCTCTGCCGCGCATGCGAAAGACGCGACGGACGTCGAGAGTGGGGGAGATGCTGCGTGACGCGCTCGTGGAAGTGCTTCGGCACGACGTGAAGGACATCGACCTCGGCCTGGCCTCGATCAACGACGTCGAAGTCAGCCCGGACCTTCACTTGGCCCGCGTCTTCATGAGCGGCTTCAACGAGGAGGAGACGCGCAAGGCCGTCAGCGCGCTGCAGAAACGCGCCCCGCGCATCCGCTCGCTCCTCGGCAAGCGCATCCATCTCCGCTACACGCCGGAGCTCGACTTCCGCTACGACGACACGGCGGCGCGGGCGGGACGGATCGAGTCGCTGTTGCAGGAACTGAAACCGAAGGACGACGGCGGAGACGAGTAGATCAGCGGCGCACGAACACGTGCTTCCGGTAATACTCCAGCTCCGCGATCGACTCCTCGATGTCGGCCAGCGCTTGGTGCAGGTCCTTCTTCTTTGGCGCCTCGAATCGCTTCCCGTACCACTCCTTCACCAGCACCTTGATCGAGCTGACGTCGACGTTGCGGTAGTTGAGGAAGCCCTCGAGCTTCGGCATGTATTTGAGCAGGAACATCCGATCCTGGCCGATGGAGTTGCCGCATAGCGGGGCGCTGCCGGCGTAGCAGTGGCGCTTGACGAAGGCGAGCGTCTGGCGCTCGGCCTCGGCCACGGGAACGCCTTCGCCGCGGACGCGGGCGATCAGGCCGCTCTTGCCGTGGGTGCGCCGGTTCCATGCGTCCATCAGGCCCAGCTTGCTCTCGCTCTGGTGGATGGCCAGGACCGGGCCGCGGGCGACGATGGCCAGGTCGTAGTCGGTGATGATCGAAGCGATCTCCAGCAGGACGTCGCGGCGGGGATCGAGGCCGGTCATCTCGCAGTCGATCCAGACGAGGTATTTGTCGCTGCGCTTCGGCATGGGGCCGCATTGTAATGAGATATCGTTAGGCCATGCCGCGCCCGGAAGCGCCCCGCATCGACGGGCTTCTCCTTGTCGACAAGAAAGCGGGGATCACCAGCCACGACGCCGTCGAGACCTTTCGCCGCCGCTCGAAGATCAAGAAAGTCGGACACACCGGCACGCTCGATCCGCTGGCCACGGGGCTGCTCGTCCTCTGCGTCGGCAAGGCCACGCGCCTGCAGGCCTACCTGATGGGGATGGAGAAGACCTACGAGGGCATCATCCAGTTCGGCTGGGCCACCGACTCGTACGACGCCACCGGCACGCCGGCCGGGGAGCCGACGGAGGCGAACGTCGAGCACGTCGACTTCCTCCCGCACGTCGCCCAGTTCATCGGCGAGCTCGAGCAGATGCCGCCCCAGTTCTCGGCGAAAAAAGTGCAGGGCGTGCGCGCCTACGAGCTGGCGCGCAAAGGCGAGGTCGCGGCGCTGACGCCGAAGAAGGTGACGGTGTACGAGTTCGAGATCGTCAGCGTGATGGGCTCGACGGCGCGCTTCCGCGTCCGCTCCTCGGCCGGCACATACGTCCGCTCGCTCGCCCACGACCTCGGCGCGGCCATCGGCGTCCCCGCGCATCTGAAGGAGCTGCGCCGGACGGCGATCGGCAACTTCCGCGTGCACGACGCGATCGCCTTCGCGACGCTGGAGAGCGCGCCGATGGAGGAGATCCTCGGCCCGCCGTACTTCCAGCCGCTGGCCGACGTCGACCTGCCGCTGGAGAAGCTGCGCATGGATTGGGCCCAACAGGGAAAGATGATGCGCGGCCAGGGCGTGATCCTCGTCCCGTCGATGCCGGTCAAACAGGGCGACCTGCTCGCGCTCGGCAACCCGAACGATCAGCTCGTTGCCATCGGCGAAGTCGTGAACGTGCTGCGGGAGGGGGGGCCGGTGGAGGTCAAGCCGAAGGTCGTGCTCGCCGGGTAGGACGTCCGTACAACTTCCTCAACTCATCCGAGGTCGAGAGCGTTGCTCGTCTCGGTGACTTTGCGCGACCATCGCATACGACCAATTTTTGCAAAGATCTTGCACAGTTGTTGGTCACTATGCCTGAGAAAGAAACGATTCAGAGAGCACGAAAAGACAAACGCGAAGGGAAGGCGCCGTCGACGCAGGCGGGCGAGTTCGTTCGCGAGGAGATCGAGCACGTCCGCGAAGGAAAGCACGGCGCGCGCTCGACGAAGCAGGCCATCGCCATCGGGCTGTCGAAGGCGCGGCGTTCGGGTGTGAAGCTGCCGCCGCCGGCGAAGGGAAAAGCGTCGGCGCGGACGCGCAAGTCGGCCGAGTACGCGATCGAGGAAGGACGATCGCACAAGAAGCCGTCGGCGCGGCGCTCGCGCGCGGTGCGCTCGGCGCTGAAGCGCGAGGGGCATTCGGCGGCGTCGAAGACGGCGCTGTCGCGCCAGGCCCACTCGGCAGCGCGCCGGCGCAGCGCGGCCTCCCGAAGCGCGGCCGCGAAGAAAGCCGCGCGGACGAAAGGCGCAGAAGGCCGGCACAGCGCCGCGGTGAAGGCGGCGCGGACGCGGAAACGACGAGCGGCGTAACGCTTGCTGTGCCGTAGCGGTGATGTTCGTAGTCTTCGCCGCGGCCGCCGTGGCGTGGTCGCTGCTCGTCATCCTTGCGCTCTTCACGCGGCGGCGGCGCGCGCTGCTGGCCGGCTCGGCCGTGGCCGTCGTCGCCGCCGTGGCCTCGATCGCCACCGACGTCCGCGCCCTGCAGCTCGCGCGCGGCGCGCAAGCCTCCGGCGTCGTCATCCGCATCGTTCCGCAGGACAACTGGTGGAAGCTCGAGTACGCGCGCGAGGGCATCTCCTTCGCCACCGCGAACGAGCTCCACGTCCCGGTCGGCACCGCCGTCACGCTGACGTGGAGCGGCCTGCCTCCGCCGTGGATCGGCGGCGCGGTCTGCGCGCCGCGCGGCGATGACCGCTGCGTCCTCGTCGCCGGCGACGCCGGCGCGGCCACGTTTATCGGCGTCTGGCCGCCGATGTGGCGCCATCTGCCGATCGTGGCCGAGCCGCGCCCGCGCTTCGAAGCTTGGCTGCGCAACGAGGCTCTGCCGGCGCGCACGTCCAACGCCGCGCTCTTCACCAGCGCCGGCTGCGCGTACTGTCACGTCATCCGCGGAGCGTCGGCGTCGGCGACCGAAGTCGCGCCCGACCTCACCCACTTCGCGGCGCGGCGGACGATCGCGGCCACGCCCTTCCCGAACCGCCGCGGCTTCCTGGCCGGTTGGATCGTCCACTCCGCGGCGCTGAAGCGCGACAGCGGCATGCCCGACAACCGTCTCGACCCGGCCGTGCTGCGCGGCGTGCTCGACTACCTGGAGTCGCTGCGATGAGCCGCGGTTGTCTGGCCGCGATGCTGACGATCGCGTTGGTCGCCGCCGGGTGCCGCCGCGAAGCGCCGGCCGGCTACGCCGGCGATCCCGATCGCGGGCGCACGCTCGTCGCCGCGTACGGCTGTCCGTCGTGCCACACCATCGGCGGCGCCGTACCGCGCGGCATGGTCGGCCCGCCGCTCGACGACGTCGGCGCGCGCAGCTACATCGCCGGGCGTTTCCCGAACGTCCCGGGCGTGATGCAGCAGTGGCTCCGCGCTCCCCGCGAGCTGAAGCCCGGCACGGCCATGCCCGACCTCGGCGTCAGCGTCCGCGACGCCGACGACATCGCCGCGTACCTGGCGACCCTGCGCTAGGCGCTGCTCGTCACGCGAAGAGCCATCTGTGTGATTATCCTGCCATGACCAAGAATCGCCTGGAGGCTTTCAGCGACGGCGTGATCGCCATCCTCATCACCATCATGGTGCTGGAGCTGAAGGTGCCGCATGGCGTCGACCTGGCCGCGCTGCGTCCGATGCTGCCGACGTTTCTCGCCTACGTCTTGAGCTTCGTCGTGCTGGCCATTTACTGGAACAATCATCACCACATGCTCCACGCCACGCGCCACGTCACCGGCGGCGTGCTGTGGGCGAACGTGCACCTGCTGTTCTGGCTGTCGCTGATTCCGTTCACGACGGCGTGGATGGGGGAGAACGCCTTCGCGCCGCTGCCGACCGCCGCGTACGGCGCGGTACTGCTGCTCTCCGGCATCGCCTACTACGTCCTGCAGTCGACGATCATCGCCAGCGGCGGCATGGCCTCCGAGGTGGCGGAGGTGCTGCGCGGCGATCCGAAAGGGAGGATCTCCGTCGTCCTCTATGCCGCCGCGGTGCCGCTGTCGTTCGTGCACCGCGCCATCGCCGGCGCGATCTTCGCCGCCGTCGCGCTGATGTGGCTGGTGCCGGACCGGCGGATCGAGAAGACGTTGGGGAGGAAGTGATGAAGCCGATGGTCATCGCGTTTCTCATGCTGTTCACGGCGGCGGCTGCGGACGACGCGCGCGTCACATGGCTCGCGGAGCACGCCGTGCGCGTGCGCTCCGTCGATCCCGCGGACGACGATTTCCGCGACCTCGAGCCGCTGCGCAAATCGCTCCGCGGCGTGCGCGTGGTCATGCTTGGCGAGGAGAGCCATGGCGACGGCACGACCTTCCTGGCCAAGACGCGGCTGATCCGCTTTCTGCACGAGCGGATGGGCTTCGACGTCCTCGCCTTCGAGAGCGGCTTGTACGACTGCGCGAAGGCGTGGGAGCGCCTGGCGGCCGGCGAGCCGGCGCGCCAGGCCGTGCCGCGCGGCGTTTTCGGGATCTGGTCGCGCAGCCGCGAGGTGCAGCCGCTGATCGACTACCTCGGCGCGCAGGCGACGACGAAACATCCGCTGGAGCTCGCCGGCGTCGACTGCCAGCTCACCGGCTCGGCGTCGAGCGACTTCCTCGTGCACGACCTCGCCGCCGTCCTCGGCCCGGAGCTGGCGCACGGCCAGGAGTGGGATCGCGTCGTGCGCGCGATCGACTTCCTCGCCAAGAGCAAGTGGGAGGATGGCAGCGAGCCGCTGCCGTCGGCCGAGGAGCAGGCGGCGTTCTCGCGGACGATCGAGCGCTGGCGCGCGGCCGTATCCGATCCGTTCTGGCGCCTGTTCCTGGCGAACTTGCGCGTCTTCGCCGAACAGACCTGGCGCACCGATTTTCACGACCTCGCCGGCAACCCGCCGGTCTTCGCCATGCGCGACCGCCAGATGGGCGAGAACCTGATCTGGCTCGCGCGCGAGCGCTACCCGAAGCGCAGGATCATCGTCTGGGCCGCGACGTTCCACAACGCCCGCAACGTCGGAACGATCGAGCTCGACGACGCCAAGCTGCAACGGATGTACGCCGGCACCGCGCCGATGGGCGAGGTGGCGTGGCGGGCGCTCGGCAGCGAGCTCTACTCGATCGGGACGACGTCGTACGAGGGAGAGTCGGGAAACGCCTGGGCGAAGACGGCCAAGCCGCTGCCGCCGTCGAGCCGCGATTCGCTCGGGGATCTCTTCGCTCGCGCCGGCCTGCAGACCGCGTTCGTCGATCTGCGCCATGCCCCCGCATGGCTGCACCAGCCGATGGCCGCGCAGATCTTCGGCCACCGCGAAATGCGCGCGGACTGGAGCGGGGTGGTGGACGGGGTCTTGTTCCTTCGCAGGATGGAGCGGAGCCACAAACAATAGCGCGATAGAATCCTCGCCGGGCATGAGCAATCGCACGGAGCGCGACTTTGCGCCGGAGCCGCGCGACCTGGCGCGGCGGCGGTTCATGATCGCCGGGGAGCACGTCATCCTGCGCGCCTTCGAGCGCGACGACGCCGAGCGCTGCTACCGCTGGATGAACGACCCGAACATCGTGCGCACGCTCAAGGCCCGCTATCCGATCGCCTTCCAGAACGAGGCCGAGTGGCTGGAGCGGGCCATACACGGGAACGCGAACGAGCGCCACTTCGCCGTCGAGCGCCGCGACGACCGCAACCACATCGGCAACGCCTCCCTGCACGACATCGACTGGGTCTCCCGCGCGGCCTGGTTCGGCCTCTTCATCGGCGAGCCGAGCGCCTGGAACCGCGGCTTCGGCAGCGACGCCATCGCCTCGCTCGTCCGCTTCGCCTTCGAGGAGATGAACCTGCGCAAGCTGCGCATCAACGTCTTCGACTACAACGACCGCGCCAAGCACGTGCTCGAGGCCCGCGGCTTCACGCACGAGGGACGCCTGCGCGACGACTTCTTCCGCGACGGCGCGTACCACGACATCGTCATCTATTCGATTTTCCGGGAGGCTTCATGAGCGAGCGAAAAATCCGAGTCCTCATCGCCAAGCCCGGACTCGACGGCCACGACCGCGGGGCGAAGGTCATCGCCCGGGCCCTGCGCGACGCGGGGATGGAAGTGATCTACACCGGGCTGCGCCAGACGCCGGAGCAGATCGTGGCCGCGGCCATCCAGGAAGACGTCGACGCCATCGGGCTGTCGATCCTCAGCGGCGCACACAACGTGCTCTTCCCCGAGATCATGCGGTTGCTCAAAGAGGAGGAGGCGGAGGACATCGTCGTCTTCGCCGGCGGGATCATCCCCGAACAGGACGTGCCGAAGCTGAAATCGATGGGAATCCGCGAGATCTTCCTCCCCGGCACGCCGACCTCGGCGGCCGTGAACGCGATCCGCAACGCCGTGCATGTTTGAGATCGTGCTCGATGACGGCGGGATGAATCTCCTGTCGTCGTCGATGCTGCGTTGGATCGCGGGGCGGCTGCCGCGCGAGGGAACGCTGCTCGTGCTGCGCTCCGGCCGCCCGCACATCTTCGCCGCCGGCGCGGACATGGCCGAGATGCGCGCCTTCGGCCCGCGCGAGGCGGAAGAGTTCGCCCGGCTGGGGCAGGAGCTCTTCGCAGCCATCGAGCGGCTGCCGATGATCACGGTGGCCCTGATCGACGGCGACTGCTTCGGCGGCGCGCTCGACCTGGTGTTGGCCTTCGACCTCCGCTTCGCCACGCCGCGGTCGCGCTTCGCCCACCCGGGCGGGAAGCTCGGCATCGTGACGGGGTTCGGCGGGACGTCGCGGTGGCGGAAGGCGATCGACCGCGCCGCTGCGCGCCGGCTCTTCCTCGGCAATGAGCGATTGACCGCGAACGAGGCGATGGAGGCGGGGCTCGTCGATCGCGTGGCCGAGTCGTTCGACGAGGAGCTGCGCAGGCTGGAGTCGCTCGACACCGCCACGACGCGCGCGCTGAAGGAGCTGTCGCGGCACGCGGATTCGCTGTCGCAGAGCGAGTTGATGTTGCTCGCGGAGCGGTTGGGCGCGTTATATCGTTGACAGCGTGGAACCGCTGGAAACGCATCTCGACATCGCCTCCGACGAATTCAAACGCAACCGCGACCGGCTGCAGCAGCTCGTCGACGAGCTGAACGGCCGTCTGGCCGAGGCGCGGCAGGGCGGGGGGCCGAAGTACCTGCAGCGGCACGAGGAGCAGGGGAAGGTGCCGGTGCGCGAGCGCATCGCCGCGCTGCTCGATCCCGACACGCCCTTCCTCGAGCTCTCGCCGCTCGCGGCGGGCGGCATGTACGAGGACGAAGGCGGCGCGCCGGCGGCGGGGATCGTCACCGGCGTCGGGCGCGTGCGGGGACGGGAGTGCATGATCGTGGCGAACGACGCCACGGTCAAAGGCGGCACGTACCTCCCCATCACCGTGAAGAAGCATCTGCGCGCGCAGGAGATCGCGCGGCAGAACCGCCTGCCGTGCATCTACCTCGTCGACTCCGGCGGCGCCTTTCTCCCGCTGCAGGCCGACGTCTTCCCCGACCGCGAGCACTTCGGACGCATCTTCTACAACCAGGCCGTCATGTCGGCGGCAGAGATCCCGCAGATCTCGGCGGTCATGGGCTCGTGCACGGCGGGGGGCGCGTACGTGCCGGCGATGTCGGACGAAGCCGTCATCGTCAAAGGGACGGGCACGATCTTCCTCGGCGGGCCGCCGCTGGTGAAGGCCGCCACGGGCGAGGAGGTCACGGCCGAGGAGCTCGGCGGCGCGGACGTGCACACGCGCATCAGCGGTGTGGCCGATCACTTCGCCGAGGACGACCACGACGCCATCGCCATCGTGCGGAACATCGTCGAGAACCTGCGCCTCGACAAGCGCGAGCCGGAGACGCGCGTCGAGCCCGAGGATCCGCGCTTCGATCCGAAGGAGATCTACGGCGTGATTCCCGCCGACATCCGCCGTTCCTACGACGTGCGCGAGGTCATCGCCCGCATCGTCGACGGCTCGCGTTTCCAGGAGTTCAAGGAGCGCTACGCCACGACGGTCATCACCGGCTTCGCCCGGATCTTCGGCTACAAGGTCGGGATCCTGGCGAACAACGGCGTGCTCTTCTCCGAGTCGGCGCTGAAGGCAACGCACTTCATCGAGCTCTGCAACCAGCGGCGCATTCCCCTCGTGTTCCTGCAGAACATCACCGGCTTCATGGTCGGCAAGCAGTACGAGCGCGGCGGCATCGCCAAGGACGGCGCGAAGATGGTGCACGCCGTGGCGTCGTCGGTCGTGCCGAAGTTCACCGTCATCATCGGTGGCTCGTTCGGCGCCGGGAACTACGG
>JBKOUP010000476.1:0-10933 GCA_046723495.1 Acidobacteriota bacterium | reverse complement strand
GATGGAGAGGATCTTCACCGGGATGACGCGGAGGACCATGCCGACGGTGCCGCGCTGCTGGAAGATGTTGCAGCGGAAGCGGCCGAGGCCGGGCACGGAGTAGGCGATGTCGATCTCGTAGTTGTTCTTGAACTTCTCCTTCTGCCGCGAGGACATGATCGAGAAGGCCATGGCGATCGTGTCCTCCTGCATGAGCCGCTTGAGCTCGACGAGCGGCACGAGCTCGCCGTCGACGCGGATGACGGGGTGCGAGCCGACTTTGACGTGAAGGTCGGAGGCTCGGCGCTCGGCGGCAATCTTCAGGAGATCGTTGATGTGCACGGGGTTCACCTCATTGGGTAGCGGTTTATTTTACACAACCCCAACGGCCCTCGACGCTTCTGCGTACTTCCACAGATGATCGGCACGGCTGCGCTCGCTGCCACTCTCTTGCTCAGTCCCGAGCATCGCCTTGCCGCCTCGCACCTCGGCGCGACGAACGCCGATGAACGGCTCCTGGCGCTCGATGCCGATCGGGCCATCATCTATCGGCGCAACGACACGCTCCGCTCCGTGCCGCTCGACGATCCAGCCAAGGCGACGACGATCGTCGCCGCCTCGTACGTGGGCAACGCGATCGCAGCGCCGCCGCTCGTCGCCTGGAAGAGCTCTGAGGGGACGCGCATCGCCCCCATCGATGCGCCCGACCGCGGGACCATCCTCCCGTTCGACACCACCATTCAATCGATGAAGTGCAACGCAAAGGCGTGCCTGGCCACGACCGACAACCAGCTCCTCTTTATCCACCTCGACGGCACGATCTACGCGCGTACGACCTACATCTCCCAGCCGGGCAGCGGCCCGGTTCTGGCGAGCGATCCCGAGGGATTCCTGCTGCTTTTGTCGTACAAGTCGGTGACGCGCGTCGGCAACGACGGCGCGTTCACCTTCACCGTGACCACGCCGCCACTGTTGAACGCCGTCGCCGACTTCGACGGCACGCGCTACGCGCTGGCCTGGGAGGACCACGAGGTGCTCGCGAAGGGATCGACCTTGCGCACCGCCGCGGTCTCGCTCGACGGCAAGCTCGGCGAACCGGTGACTCTGGCCGCGCTGCCGGTGCAGACGTTCGGCCGCATCGCCCTCGCCTACGGCGGCGGCCGGCATCTTCTCCTGTACGGCCAACCCGATTCCCCGCCCTATTCTCCAAACGACACTCCGCGAACGCGCCTGCGCGCGTTGCGCCTCGACGGCGCGCTGCAAACGCTCGATGCGAAGCCGTTTCCCGTCGACGAGACGACCTGGGCCGACGTCGACGTCGCGGCGATGGCGCGCGGCAACGAGTTTTTCGTGGCCTGGACGCATTTCGCCGACGGAATCGAAGGCGATCCGGAAGCCGCGGTCATCGACGTCGGCGGCAACGTCGGCCCGCCCATGCTCCTCTCGCGCGGCGTCGCCCAGCAGAACGCCGTGTGTATCGCCACCGTTCCGGGAGCGCTGCTCGTCGGCTACGTCGAGTTCCCGCGCGAGGAGGGGACGTCCACCTTGCGCGTCCGCCGCGTTGCCGGCGGCACGGCGATCGGCGACCCGATCGACGTCGCGAAGCAGTCATGGCTGCCGGCGATGGCCGCGCGCGGCGGCGACGTGCTCATCGGCTACTTGGCCGGCACTCTCCGCGCCAGCGCGGCGATCGTCCGCGCAGACGGGTCGCTGCAGCGCGTCGATCTTCCCTATCTCGAACACAGACCGTCGGTCGCGGCGAGCCGCAACGGATGGATGTTCGTCGCGGCCGGATCCGACAGCGTCGTCGCCGTGCGCATCGACCCGAACGGCAACGCCTCGACGCCCGAAACGATCGCCCAAATTCCGAGGGGCCGCTTTCGAGCATGGGCCGTCGCCTCCGATGGCGACCGCTTCCTCGTCGCCTGGGCCAGCGATGACGGCGCGGACACGAGGTTCTGCGGCCTCCAGCCGTGCGGCACGCGGGTGACGCTGCTCGACGCCACCGGCGGCGTGCTGAAGGCGAACATTCCCGTCAGCGCACACTCCGACCTCGCCGACATGACGTTCGCGGGCGGCGAGTACTTCGTCGCCACGAACACCGGCGTCCGCCTCGACCCCGACGGCAACGTCCTCGGCAGCGTGAACGTGCACGCGTCGCGCGTCGCGCCGTTCGGCAACTCCGTCCTCGCCGCCGAGCCGGCGACCGATTCGACGCGCCTCGTCGTCTTCGATCACGGCACGCTCGTCGCCGAGACGACGATTCCCGCACTCGCGCCGCAGCTCTCCGCAGGCGGGATCGCGTACGACGCGAAGGTCGGGGACGATCCCGTCGCGGTGTTCCGCACGTTCATCGTTGAACGCCGGCGCGCGGCGTACCATTGACCGCTTGCCATGATCGTCCCCCTTCTCCTCGCTGCCACCATTGCTCTCGCTCCCGAGCACCGCGTCGCCGACCTCCGCAGCGGCGCGGCGAACGGCGACGAGCACGTGCTGGCCATCGAGGCCGGCCGGGCCATCACCTGGCGGATTTCGGACGCCACGCTGCGCGCCGTGCCGCTCGACGACCCGACGCAGGCGACCACGATCGCCACCGGCGTCACGGCCGCCATCGCCGCGCCGCCGCTGATCGCATGGACGAGCGGGCCGGCAACGCACATCGCCCCGATCGACGCTCCCACGAGCGGCACGCTCTTCGCGCGCAACGACGTCCTTTCGATGAAGTGCAACGTGCAGGCGTGCCTGGCGGCGACGCAGTTCGAGATCCTGTTTCTCCGCCTCGACGGCACGATTTATCTGCGGACGGCGGGCGGCGCCCGCGTGCTCGCCACCGATCCCGACGGGTTCCTGCTGCAGTCGTCGCCGACGGCGCTGATCCGCGCCGACAACAACGGCCTCTTCACGTTCACGACGCCGACGCCGCCGCTGCCGTTCGACACGGCCGCCGACTTCGACGGCGCCGGCTACACGCTGGTCTGGCCGCAACTCTTTTGGCAAGCCGACATCGTCCTGCCAACGTCGTCGCTGCAAGCGGCCTCGGTCTCGTTCAGCGGCGCGTTCGGCCAGCCTTCGACGATCGCCTCGCTGCCTGCGCAGGTCTACGGCCGCGTCGACGTTGCCTACGCCGCCGGACGCCACCTCGTCGTCTTCGGCTACGACGATCTGGCATTCGCAAACATCATCCCCGACACCACGGCGCGCGAGAGCCTCCGCGGCCTTCGCCTGGACAGCGCGTTGCGGCCGCTCGACGCGCAGCCGTTCGTCATCGGCGACGCGCCGTGGGCGAATCTCGACGCGCACGTGATCGCGCGCGGCAACGGATTTCTCGTGGCCTGGAGTCACGAGAGCCTCAACCCGTTCGCGGCCTCCGACCCCGAGGCGACCGCGGTGGACGCGGACGGCCGCGTCGGACCGCGCCTGCTCCTCTCGCGCGGTTTCGACGCGCAGGTCGCCTCGAGCGTGGCCACGATTCCGGGCGCGCTGCTCGTCGGCTATCTCGAGTTCCCGGCCGAGGCCGGCACCGGCACCTTGCGCGCGGCGCGCTTCGGGCTCGACGGCGCGGCGCTGGGCGAGATCGTCGTCGTCAACGATGCGCTTCAGACGGCGATGGCCGCGCGCGGCGGCGACGTGTTGATCGCCTCGAGCAATCTCTTCGAGATCGTGAGCGCGTCGATCCTCCGCGCCGACGGCTCGTTGCAGCGCATCGCCCTGCCGAGCATGGCCGGACACGTCGCAGCCGCCGCGAGCAGCAGCGGATGGCTGCTGGCGGTCCGCAGCGACCAAACCCTGAAGGTCGTGCGCATCGACGCCGCCGGCACGCCCTCGGCGCCGCAGACGATCGCGGCGTTTCCTCTCGAGTTCGCGGCGGCATCCGACGGCGACCGCTTCCTCGTCGCCTGGACGACCTTTACCGACACGCACGCCACGCTGCTCGACGCCACCGGCGGCGTGCTCGCCAACGTCGACATCGCGCCGCAGCGCAGCCTTGGCGGCGTGGCCTTCGCCGGCGGCGAGTACTTCGTCGCCAGCACGACCGGCGTCCGCCTCAGCCGCGACGCCGTCCGCCTCGGCGACGTGAATCTGCAGGCGTCGCGCGTCGCGCCGTTCGGGAACGCAATCCTCGCCGCCATCGCGTCGAAGCTCGTCGCCGTCGACCATGGCGTCGTCGTCGCCGAGGCACCGCTCGACGTGTTCGCGCCGCTGATCACATCGGGTGGCGTCGCCTACACCGTGAAGGCCGGCGACGTCGCCGCCGCCGCGTTCCGGCAATTCATGACGGTCCGGCGCCGCGCTGCGTACCATTGACGTGATTGCGCTCCTCGCCGTGGCCGCCGCGCTGGCGCTCGGCCCCGAACATCGCGCCGCCGACTTCCGCACCGGCGCCGCCAGCACCGGCAACCAGGTCATTGCCATCGACGGCAACCGGTTGATCACGTACGGGTGGAGAGAGGGGATTCTGCGCGCCATTCCGCTCGACGATCCGGCCGCGCCGACGACGCTCGTCAGCGGGATTGCGAATTTCGGCCCACCCATCGCCGCGCCGCCGCTGATGGCCTGGACCGGCGGCGACGGGCAGACGCACATCGCCCCGATCGCCGCTCCCGACCGCGGCATTGCCTTCCCGCACTCGGATGTCCGCTCAATGCGCTGCAATGCCACGGCATGCCTGGCACAAACAGGCGATACCCTGCTGCTGCTCGGCCTCGACGCGACACTGATCGTGCGCAAAACGCCCGCCGCCGCGGTGCTCGCCGCCGATCCCGGCGGATTCCTGGTCTCCGCTTCGGCGTTGCAGCGGATCGACAACAGCGGCGCCACGACGTTCAGCACCGCGCTGCCGGCGTCGCTGGAGTTGCTCAGCTACGGGACCGGCAACGCCGCCGCCGATTTCGACGGCAGCCGTTACGCGCTGATCGCCATGCGGAGCGGCACGTCGACGTTGGCTGCCGTCTCCGTCTCGCTGCGCGGCGAGATCGGCGATCCGGTGACGATTGCCGAGTTGCCGCCCTCCTGGTATCCGTGGGGAGGCATTGCCGTCGCGTACAGCGCGGGCCAGCATCTCGTTGCGTATCCGGTCGTCACCGCCACGCTCGGCATCGATCCTCCGCACATCGACGCAACGCGCCTCGACGCCATTCGACTCGACGACACCTTGCACCCGCTCGACGCGGCGCCGTTCCACGTCAACGACACACCGTGGGCCGAGCTCTACCCGGCAATTGCGCCTTCGAGCGACGGCTTCCTCGTCGCCTGGGGCCACGCGCCAGGCCCGTTCGGGACCTTCGATCCGGAGACGGCGCACGTCGACGCAAACGGTCACGTCGGCGCGCGCTCGCTCATCTCGTCGGGGCCCGTGGCCCAGGACGCGTCGAGCGCGGCGTCGCTTCCCGGAGCGCTTCTCATCGCCTGGCTGGAGTACCCGCAGGAAGATGGCGCGGCCACGCTGCGCGCGCGCCGCTTCGGCTCCGACGGCGCGGCCCTCGACGCACCCGTGACGATCGTGGCGGCGGACGCGCGGGAATCGGCGATGGCGGCGCGCGATTCCGACGCCCTCATCGTCTGGCGAGCGCGCGACTACAGCGTGCTCGCGGCCATTCATCATGCCGATGACACGCTGCAGCCCGTGGCACTGCCCACGCTCGTCGGCGCGCCGTCCGTCGCCGCGAACCGCAACGGATGGATGATCGCGGTGGCGGAAGAGAGCGGACATATCGAGCTCGTTCGCGTCGACGCCGGCGGCAATCCACGGCCCCCGCAAACGCTCGTTTCGATTTCCAATCTCCGCGCCGCCATCGCCTCCGACGGCGACCGCTTCCTCGTCGTCTGGGCGACCGAGGCCGGCTTCGGCACGACACTCTGCAACTTCCAGCCGTGCGGCACGCGCGCGGAACTGCTCGACGCCACCGGCGGCGTGATCGCCGGCGGCATTCAGGTCTCCGCCGATCACGACTACCCGGCCGTCGCGTTCGCCGGCGGCGAGTACCTGATCGTCAGCGGCGCCTCGAGCCTGCGCATGAACCGCAACGGCGTCGGCATCGGCCCCGCGGACGTGCGTGGCGGCTACGGCCTGCGCCTCGCGCCCTTCGGCAACGCCGTGCTCGCGGCGGCCCGGGACACGGACGGCATTCACCTCTCCGCAATCGACCACGGCATTCGCACGAGCGAGGCACTCCTCGCAGCCACGGACGGTTACGCCATCGCTCTCGCGCCGGCGGGCATCGCCTACGACGTCGACGTCAACGGCACGACCGCCGTGGCGTTCCGTCAAATCGTCCCGGAGCGCCGCCGCGCCGCGTACCATTGAGCGCGATGCTGAAGTACGTCCTCCGAGTTCCGTCCAACATTCCCGACGACACGCCCCTCCCGCTCGTCCTCGTCCTGCACGGGCGCGGCGCCGACGCCAATGACCTCGCCGACCTCGCTCCGATGCTCGACCCGCCCGGCGGCGCGCGCTTCGTCTTCCCGAACGCGCCGAAGCCGTTCGAGCCGATGCCCGGCTACGCCTTCGGCTACACGTGGTTCGAAGGTTGGCCGCCGCGCGGCGAGTCGCTGCAGGAGTCGCGCGCGCTGCTGCTCGAGCTCATCGACGAGCTCGTCAAGCGCTATCCGACGCCGCCCGGTAAGCTCATCCTCTGTGGCTTCTCGCAAGGCGGGCTGATGTCGATCGACGTCGGCTACCGGACGCAGCAGCCGCTGGCCGCGATCGTCGTCATGAGCGGCGCCATCGCCGAGGCCGATGCGCCCGACTTCGCGGCGAAGAAGGACGTGCCGGTGCTCATCGTCCATGGAACCGAGGACGACATGATCCCGGTGCTGGCCGCGCGGCGGGCCCGGCGGATCCTCGAGCAGCACGGCATCGAGCCCGAGTATCACGAGTTCCCGATGGGGCATCAGGTCACGCCGGAGTCGATGGAAGTCGTGCGCAATTTCATGGCAGCGCAATTGCTTCGATCGCCTGCGCATGACTCCAAATAACCGGCTGGCCGCCCTCGCCGTCACGCTCGCGCTCGCCGCCCCGGCGGCGCAGGCGTCGATGGCCACGGCCGCGCCGTTCGAGGAGAAGGTCGACAACGCCGCGGCCATCGTCGTCGGGCGCTGCGTGAAGAACGAGTCGCGCTGGGATCCGAGCCACCGCTGGATCCTCACCTACTCGACGTTCGAAGTCTCGAAGACGATCAAGGGCGCCGCGCTGCAGCGCATCACCGTCGTCGTGCCGGGCGGCTCGGTCGGCGGCGTGCACCAGAGCAGCGTCGGCCTGCCGGCGTTCAACGAAGGGAACGAGAACCTCCTCTTCATCCGCAACACGAAGGCCGGGCCGACGGTGCTGTACTTCGATCAGGGCGCGTACAACGTGACGACGGACGCGCACGGCCAGAAGATCATCGCGCCGGTGCCGACCGACGCGGTGCACATCGACGAGCAGCGCGGCGTGGCCGTGCCGGCCGAGGCGCCGCGGACGCTCGATGAGTTCAAGTCCGACGTCGACCGGGCCATGCGCCATCAGAAGATGGAAGTCATTCAGGCGCGTCCGAAGCCCGGACCGACGCTGCGCTCGATGATCGTCGACAACAAACTGATCCTCGCCGCGCTCGCCGTCGGACTACTGATCGCCGCGTGGCAGCTCTTCCGCCGGTAAGACATCGGGAGCGCCGGCGGCCCCGCCGGCTGGCACGGACGCGTCTCGCGTCCGAGGCGGCGAGGACGCCGCCGGGCCAGCCGACGAGACGTCGGCGCTCCGAAGGCTCACGCCGCGGCGGACGAACTGCTCGATCGTCCACGCCTTCGCCGGCTCGAAGTCGATCACGTTCTTCAGCGGAAACCGGCGCACGCCGCGTTCCGTCTCCACCTCCAGCGTCGTGCCGCGGAAACGGAACGCGCGCGCGTCGCGCCAGCGCAGCCGGCGGCGAAAGAGAAGCCGCAGGCGGACGATGAAGGCCTCGTCGTTGGCCTCGAGGTAGCGCAGCGCCGCCAGCTGCACGTCGAAGATGCCGAAGGCGAAGAGGATCACCGGCTGGATGAAGCTGAGCACCATGAACGAGAGGTGATGCCGCTCGCGCGTGCGCTGGACGGCCTCGACGAGGGTCATGAAGCCGCCGGCGATCTCGACCCACCCGACGCGATCGTGGGCGTGGCGGATCCGCTCGCGAACGGCCGCGCCGATGAGCAGCGCCGCCGCGGCGATCTCGAGCGACGGGAGCAGCACGTCGGGCGCGCGTTTGAGGTGCCCCCACCCCGCCAGCGCCAGGGCCAGCGCGGCAAAGACGTGCTGCGCCGTCTGCAGGCGTTTCGCGCGGGCGGCCAGCCGCGATTGGATCGGAAAGCGTTCGATGCGCCGATTCTTACATGGCCGCGCGCACGGCGGCGGGGTTTACGCCACCTTCGTGAAGCGCGTCTCCTCGGGGGCGTACGCGTCGCGCCGCCGGTCGAGGTCGCCCATTACGTTGCGCTTGAACTGCTCCGGGCCGCCCTTGGCCATCTGCTGGTCGATGTAGTCGGCGATCTCCACGTTCTCGATGCGCATGCGCACGGTCTTGAAGACGCGCGGCACCTTCCCGGGAATCTGCACGTGATGCAGCCCGCCGCTGTAGGCGAGGAGCATGCGCCCTTCGCGAATGGCCAGGAGGATGTCGGCGATGCCGCCGCGCACGGTCATCGGATTGCCGTGCAGGTCGAGCCCGGTCTCGCGCTTCATCCGCCCCTCGGGGGCGATGATGACCATCGATCTCGGGTCGATCTTGTTCAAGACTTGGAACCAAGTGTGGTCGCGCTCGCGCGTGATGGCGATGACGTGGTGGGCGACGAATTTGAAGATCAGTCCGACGAGCGGCCGCCCCGTGGTCTTGTCCGCCGCCGGCACGACGCCGTGCGCGGCGATGCGCCAGAGGAAGCGGTTCGGAACGCCGCCGAGAAAGACCGGCTCGAAGAGCGAAGTGTGGTTCAGAAACGCGACCAGGCGGATGCTTTTCCACGGGTCCGGCGGCGTCGCGCCGAGGAAGGCGAAGTCGTGGGTATAGAAGATCTTCGACAGGTATTTCAGCACGAGCAGCAGCGTGAAAACCGTGATGCTGCGGAAGATCCCCATTCGGCGCGAAAGCGTAGCACGATCATGCGCCGAGGAACTCCCGCGCGAACTTCGGCCCCATCCCTTCATCCTCGTGCTTGAAGAAGACGTAGGCCTGGTCCCATGGCTGAGCCTCGATGCGCTCGCGCCACTCGGCGAGCATGCCCCCGGCGTACGCCGTGCGGCGCAGGCGGAGGTAGCCCCAGCTCGCCGTCGGCACCATGAGCGCGGCGGGGTCGGCGACGTCGTCGGTGTCGGAGAGGCAGAGGGCCACGTCGCGCTCGCGCAGGACGTCGTAGACCTCGTTGTCGCACCAGGAGTCGTGGCGGAACTCCATGGCCACGCGCGGGCCGGGCGGGAGGATGGCCAGTAAAGCGCGCAGTTTCTCGACGTCCTTGCGCGAGAACGGGGGAAGCTGGAAGAGAATCGGCCCCAGTCGCGGACCGAGCGTCGCGGCCACGTCGTAGAAGTAGCGCACGCTGTCGTCGACGCCTTCGAGCTTCTTCATGTGCGTGATCCGCTGCGGCGCCTTCAGCGCGAAGAGGAACGACTCCGGCACCTGGGCCATCCACTTCTCGAACATCGAGGCCTTCGGAAAGCGATAGAAGGTGGCGTTGATCTCGACGGTGTCGAAGCGCTCGGCGTAATACGCGAGCATCTTCGCCGCCGGCAGGCCCTCGGGATAGAAATGCCCCTTCCACTCCGCGTAGCTGTAGCCGCTCGTGCCGACATGCAGCCGCATGAGCGAAACTATATCCGTGCGCATGACGCTCGTTCACGCGAGCTGCTCGCGGCGGAAGGAATCATTCGATGAACGTTGCCCTGCTTCTCCTCCTGCTGGCCATGCCGCAGCAGTACGGCTCGATCTCGTTTCCGAACTCGGGGAAGGCCGAGGCACAGGAGCCGTTCCTGCGCGGCGTGCTGCTGCTGCACAACTTCGCCTATCCGCAGGCGGCGCGGGCATTCGAGGAGGCCGAGCGCATCGATCCGAATTTCGCCCTCGCCTACTGGGGCGAGGCGATGACGTACAACCATCCGATCTGGTACGAGGTCGATCTCGACCGCGGTCGCGACGCGGTGAAGCGCGGGCAGCGCGCCGGTGGCGGCCCGTGGCTCGACGCGGTGGCGAAGCTCTACGGCGACGGCGACAAGGTCGCGCGCGACGCCGCGTACGAGCAGGCCATGGCCAAGCTCGCCGCGGCGAGTCCGAAGGACGTGGAGGCGCAGGTGTTCCACGCGCTCTCGATCCTCGGCACGGTCAGCCGCGACGAAGTCGACGCCCGGAAGCGCATCCGCGCCGCGGCGATTCTCGAGCCGATCTTCGCCGCGCATCCGGAGCATCCCGGAGCGCTGCACTATCTCATCCACGCCTACGACGATCCGCTGCACGCGCCGCTCGGCCTCCGCGCCGCGCAACGCTACGCTGCCGTGGCCTCGGGCGCCCCGCACGCGCTGCACATGCCGTCGCACATTTTCGTGCAGCTAGGGATGTGGGCGGAGACGGCGAAGGCGAACGAGGAGGCTTACGCGCTGTCGAAGGAGTGGGTCGCGCGCGAGCACGCCTCGGGCGACAAGCGCGACCTGCACAGCCTGTCGTGGCTGCAGTACGCCTATCTGCAGCAGCGCCGCGCCGCCGACGCGCGACGGCTGCTCGACGAAGTGCCGCCGAAGGATGGCGAAGGGATGCGCGAGCGGCACACGCGCGAGTCGATGCAGGCGCGCTATGCGATCGAGACGGGCGACTGGGGCGCGTTCGACTTCGCCGGCGCACACGAGCCGGCGGCCATGTTCGCGCGCGGCCTGCGCGCGGTGGCCGCGAATGACGCAGCCGAGGCCGAGCGCGCGGCGAAGGAGCTCACGGCGGCGGCGCGCGAGCGCGGCACGATGGAGACC
>JBKOUP010000377.1:0-11407 GCA_046723495.1 Acidobacteriota bacterium | reverse complement strand
ATTTACGCCTGGAGCTGCCGCCGCCGCGGCGGCGATCGGCGAAGCACTGACTCAGTCTTGATGCTCCGACGGCTCGAGCTCCTCGGCGCCGGGAAGCACACCGACGAGCTGACCGGGATCGTGGATGAGGACGGGCAGATGCTGCGCGCAGATGCGGATCGCCTGGCCACGATATTCGAGCGTCAGCAGCGGCACGGCGTCGGAGCGTCGATGGCAGAAGAGGCACGCGTCGTTCGTCATGCCGGAAGACTACGCCGAAGAGCCGCCGCGACGTAGATGACGGAGAGCACGGCGGCCAGGAGGAGCGCCGCCAGCGCCAGCGCGCCGTAGCGGCCGAGCCAATCGCGGCCGCCGCGGGCGGCGGCGAGGGCGGCGTCGAGATCGTAGGTCGTGCCGTACAGGTGCTTGACCGGCTTCAGATCGGGCGTGAGCGCGACGATGACGTTCGGATGCAGGAACGTCCCGTTCGCGCTTGCGACGGGCACGTCGATCGCGTCGAGCAGCCGGCGGATGTCCGCGGGCGCGGCCGACGCCAGCGTCCACGCCAGCGGCAACGCGTGCCGGGCGCGAAAGGCGCGCAAGTCGGCGGGCGTGTCGCGCGGATCGAAGGAGAAAAGAACGACGCGATAGCTGCCGGCGTCGGCCTTCGCCTCGGCCGCGGCCCGTTTGACGCCGGCGACGATCGTCGGACAGGCCAGTGGGCAGCGCGTGTAGATCGGCACGACGATCGTCGGCGTCCCCTTCCACGACTCCGTCGAGCGCACGCGGCCGTCGTCGTCGACGACGTCGATGGCCGGCAACGCCGCGAGCACGAGCGCCGCGAGGATCATCGTCCCTTCGCCACCGGGCTGTCGGGCGTGTACGGCGGCGCGCCCTCGTAGCGCCCGCGGGCCAGCTCGACGAAGGGCATGGCGTAGGCGACGACGAGCAGCAGCGCAGCGCCGACGAGCCACGGCCGCAGGCTCTGCACCGAGGGCACGTCTTCGTCGTGGTACGGCTCCGACACAGGCAGCTCCAGCGCGCCTTCGTTCGTCTTTCTCCGCAGCAGCGTGGCGAAGAAGACGATGAAGAACAGCAGCATGGCCAGGAACATCACGCTGCCCCCGATCGTGCCGTAGAGGCGCGCGACTTTCCACGTCGGCTGGTAGAGCGGCGACGCGGGATTCGTGTACGTGAGGCCCATGTTCGTCCGCCGCGGCTCGCCGGCCACGCCGCCGATGAACAGCCCCGTCGAAAAGATCATGATCCCGCCAACCCAGAGGTACGGGATCCAGACGTTGACGCGCTTCCAGGCGATCTCCTTCCCGGTCAGCGACGACACGAGCAGCAGGCTGCCGCCGATGAAGGCCAGAAACACCGGCCCGCCGACGGTCTGGTGGAAGTGCGCCGGGATCCAGGCGGTGTTGTGGACGACGGCGTCGAGGTTGTACGACGCGTTCACGATGCCGGTGATGCCGCCGAAGATGAAGACGAAGAGGCCGGCGAAGAGATAGCTGAACATCCAGCGGTCGGGATCGAGGTAGGGCAGCTTCCGCCACCATCCGAACAGACCGCCGCCGCCCGCCGCGCGCGCGCCGTGCTCCATCGATGCCGCGAGCGTGAAGGCGGTGACGATGCTCGGCACGGCCACGAGCATGGTGAAAACGGCGTGAACGAATTTCCACGACGAGCTGATGCCCGGCTCCATGTATTGATGGTGCAGCCCGACGGGCGCGGAGAAGACGATGAGCCAAAGGAAGGTGAAGCGCCCGGCCATGTCGGAGTAGAGCTTCCCGCCGGCGAGCTTCGGCAGCATCGTGTAGTACATGACGTACGCCGGCAGCAGCCAGAAGTAGACGAGCGGGTGGCCGAAGAACCAGAAGAGCATGCGCGCCAGCGGCACGTTCACGGTCTTGACCCAGCCGAGCGACCACGGGATGAGCAGGAAGATGATCTCGATGGCGACGGGGATCGTGGCGATGAACCAGACGATGAAGGCGGAGAAGATGCCGAGGACGCCGAGGGGCATCTTCAGCCCGGGGTTGTCGCGCTTCCAGCGCTGGAAGATCGGGATCCAGCTGAAGAAGGCGATCCACGACCCGATCACGAGCAGGACCAGGCCGACGTAGAACGCCGGATGCGCGCGCAGCGGCGGGTAGAAGGTGTAGAGCACGCTGGCCTTGCCGAGGAGCATCGGCACCGCGGCCATGAGCGTGCCGACGACCATGAGGACCAGCGACAGCCACGCCGCGCCGTGCAGCAGCGGGCGTCCGAGGTAGAGGCGCATGACTGCGTGGCCGAAAGCGACGGCAAAGAACGTCGTGAAGACGATGGCGTTGATCGCGCCGTGCAGCGTCAGGCCCTGGTAGTAGTTGATGCCGAGGATGCTCTGGGCGCGGATGATGCCGGCGCGGTAGAGCACCTGCAGCAGACCGGTGGCGATGCCGATCAGCAGCAAAACAGTCGGCAGAACGATCTCGATGAGGATGATCGCCTTCAGCGGCGGCTCGACGGCGATTCTTCCTGGCGGCGGCGCGGGCGATCGCATGCTCGTTCTCACCTCAGTTTCTTGATGGCGTCGATGATGGCGTCGACGTCGGCCGGCGACACCGGCAGCGAGGGCATGTTCGGGTCGAAGCCCTTCACGACCTTCGCGTTCGGATTGTTGATCGACTGGCGGATGTAGGCGTCGTCGGCGATGCCGGTGGTGCCGTCGGCGAAGATCCGCCGGCTGCCGTACAGGCCCTTGAACGTCGGGCCGACGCCTTTGCTCCCGTCGAGGGAGTGGCAGGCGGTGCAGCTGTTCGACTCGAGGACGCTTCCCGCCGGCGCGACGGGCGGCGGCGGCGCGGCGGCCTTCTCGGTGACGTGAATGATGCCGGCCATCTGGTGGTGCGCGGTGCCGCAATACTCGTTGCAGACGACGAGGTAGTCGCCGGCGCGATCGAACTTGACGCGGCCGTAGTTCACGGCGCCCGGCACGGCCATGAGGTTGAAGTTCGTGCCGACGATGGCCAGGCCGTGGGTGACGTCGGCCGCGGCGACGTAGATGTCGGCCGTGGAGCCGGGGACGACGGAAATCTCCGCCGGCTCGAAGGCCCACATCTTGGCGACGTAGTGGACTTCGTAGCGCTTCGGTCCCTGCTCGGTGATGCTCCCCTTCTGGAACGGACGGACGTCGCTGAGGCAGGTCGGCAGCCCGATGCCGAAGAGGCGCACCGACAAGCCGATGACGCCGGTGACGGCGGCCAGGAAGACGAATGCAACGATGAGGACGCGCTTCTCGAGCATCGCGTCACCCACGCGAGACCATGATGGCCATCATCAGAATCCAGATGGCGGCGTAGAAGACGATCAGCGCGCCGAAGAAGGCAACGGCGCCGCGGGGCACGAAGGCGTTCTCATCTTGCATGGATGAGATGATACGGCCTGCTGAGGCCGCCGTGCCGGGCGACACGCGTTAGAGCAGCAGCATGAGCACGATGGCGACGAAGCCGGGAGCCGTGGAGATGGCGCCGGAAGCGACGACGATCCGAACTGGGAACACGCGATAGTCGTAGTAGGCCGGAGGAAAATAGTCGAGTGCGTGCAGCTCGTGCGCGAAGTGATGAATGACCTGAGTCGTCCTGACGACGATGAAGACGTAGGCAATTTCGATCAGCACGATGCCGCCGACCGCCGCCGCGCGCGCCTTCGCGTTCGAGGTCATGAAGCCGCGGGCGCTCTCCGAGGTCAACATCCAGCCGAGGATGAGCAGCGACAGCCCGGCACCCTTGAGGGTCATGTCGACGAAGCGAGTCTGGTATTCGACGAGCTCTTTGTGAAGGTAGTCGAAACGCAATTTCAGGTCTGTTTCCATCCGTGCCGATCAATATATTAGCGTAGGTGCACCATAATGGCGCGCGGGTCGACAGTGCGTCAGGCGTACGATCACGGCATGACCGTCACATCGCTGATGACCGCGGACGAGCTTCTTCGCCTTCCCCGAGGGCGCCTCCGGCACGAGCTCGTTCGCGGACAATTGCGGACGCGCCCACTGGCTGGTGCTGAAGAAGGCGGCATCGCCGCACACATCGTCTGGAGTTTGATGTCACCGCGGCGTGGCGGCGTCTATGCGGGCGTCGGCTTTCAGATATCGAGAGACCCCGACACTGTGTTCGCGCCGAGCGTTGCGTTCGTTCGACCGGAGCGGATCGTGAAAACGCCGAAATTCTTCGATGGCCCTCCCGATGTCGCGATCGAGATCGCCTACGACAACGATCGCGAAATCGAGAAAAAGGCTGCCGACTGGCTCCGCGAGGGCGCCCAAGCCGTCATCATCGTCGATCCAAAGCGGCAGCGCGTCCGCATCCACCGCGCCGGCGAAACCGTCGACGTCACCGACGCCATCGCCGTCGACGACATCGTCCCCGGCTGGCGCCTCCCGCTCTCCGAGATCTTCGAGTAGCGCCATCACCCGCCGCCGCGATCGGCAGCGAGTGTCAACCTCGGGCGTGACGGAGCTCCTCCAACTCTCGCCGCAACGGTGCCAGTACCGCCGATCGGCTTCGCGCTCTTTCGACTCCTCCGCGACGATCGCGGCCGCGAGCGCGCGCTCCTCGCCGCGAAGCGCCAACCGAAGCAGCCGCCGTCGAGGAAGCAGGCGACGGCAAATCGCCGGATGCGCAGCAGCGACCGCGATCAAAAGTTCCGGCGTCCGCAGCTCACGAAGCCAGAAGCGGACGTCTGCGGCGCCGGCGGTGTCTCGCCGTCCGAAGAAGTCGGCTTCCACGAGACGGCGAATCATCGGCCAGTCCTTGTCCCGCTGCGTCTTCTTCGCCTGAACGAGATCCGGAAGCGATAGGAGGTCGAAAAAACCGCCGTCGGGAAGCTCCACCGTCGTCCGTCGCCGCCACAGTTTGGCAAAGGGCTCGACTCCGCGCATCCGCGACATCACGTCGACGCGCAGGTCGTCGGCCTCCGGATGGTGACAGCGAAAGTGCACCGCGTGTCCCTTTCTCAGGTACTTCGCCTCGAACGGCGGAACGGCGATGACCTCGCCGCGAAGCTCCGTCATCGCGCCGCGAAGGGCCTCGAGATTGCGGACACTGGCAACAATCGCCAGATCGAGATCGCGGCTGAACTCAGCGGCGCCGTACGACACGCACGCCTGTCCGCCCATGAGCAGCGCCCTCACGCGGTGCGCGCGCATCGAAAAAAGGACTTTGCGTATCGGGCTCGGGATCAAGCGACCCTCCCAGCGCGAGGAACGATGCCCACAACTTGGCACTCTCCTGCCATCGCTCGGCCGGCGTCAAGCGGAACCACTCCGCCCACTCCTCCCCGACCACGTCTTCGGCGCGGATCTGCGGCGCGATCGGCGTTCGCTTCCGCATCACACCGCCGCCGCCTCGAACTCCCCGACCTCCTCCGTCGCCACCACCTCGCGCGGCTTCGAATGCGTGCGCGCCACCAGCACATAGATCGACGGCACCACGAACAGCGTGAAGCACGTGCCGATGATCATCCCCGTCACGAGCATGATGCCGATGGAATTGCGCGCGCCGGCGCCGGGGCCGCGGGCGAAGACCAGCGGCAGGTGGCCCATCACCGTCGCCGCCGTCGTCATCATGATCGGGCGGAGGCGCGTGCCGGCGGCCTCGATCACGGCGTGCAGCTTGTCGCGGCCCTCCATCTGCAGGTGATTCGCGAACTGCACGATGAGAATGCCGTTGCGGGCGATGAGGCCGACGAGCGTGATCAGGCCGACCTGGCTGTAGATGTTGATCGACGTCAATCCGAGGAACGAGAAGAGCAGCGATCCGGAGAGCGCCAGCGGCACCGAGCCGGCCAGGATGATGAACGGATCGCGGAACGACTCGAACTGCGCGGCCAGCACGAGATAGATCAGGATCGCCGACAGCAGGAACACGCCGAGGAACTTCGCCCCCTCGGTGCGCAGCTGGCGCGACTCGCCGGCGTAGTCGAGCGTGTAGCCGCGCGGCAGCGTCTTCGCCGCCTCGTCCTCCACCCACTTCAGCGCCGAGTCGAGCGACACGCCCGGCGGAATCGCTCCCTGGATGCGCACGGCGTTGAGCTGCTGGAAGCGCTTCAGCTCGCGCGGCTCCGTCGTCGTCTGCAGCGTGGCGAACGTCGACAGCGGCACGAGCCGTCCGTTTGCGCCGGTCACGTAGAGCTGCGAGAGCTGGTCCGGCGTCAGGCGCTCCGAGCGCTTCACCTGCGGGATGACCTTGTAGCTGCGCCCCTGGATGCTGAAGCGGTTCACGTAATTGCCGCCGAGGAGCACGGAGAGATCGCGGCCGGCCTGGCCGAGGTCGACGCCCTGGGCGCGCAGCTTGTCGCGGTCGAACACCACGCGCGTCTGCGGTTGATCGAACTTGAGATCGGTGTCGGCGAACATGAACTTGCCGCTCGTGAAGGCCTTCTGCACGATGCCGTTCGCGAACTCGGCGAGCTGGGCCGGCTCCGCGGTCGAGACGATGGCCACGTCGACCGGGAACCCTTCGCCCGTGCCGGGCAGCGACGGCGGCACGAGATTGATGGCCCGGATGCCGGCGATGTTCGCCGTCTTCTTCGCCACTTCCAACTGCAACTGCTGGACGCCGCGCTTCCGCTCGTTGAAGGGCTTCGTGACCATGCCGCCGAAGCCGAAGTTCGGGAAGACGACCTGGAACGTGGCCTGGCACTCCGGCATCGAGCGGTAGGCCTTCTCGACCTGATCGGCGAAGAGCTTCGTCTGCTCGATCGTGGCGTTCGCCGGCGCCTGGAGGATGCCGAAGATGAAGTTCTGGTCCTCGGCGGGCGCGAGCTCCTTCTGCGAGAACATGTAGAACGGGAAGATCAGCAGCACGACGATGACCCACAGCGTCAGCACCACCGGCCGGTAATTCAGCGTGCCCGAGAGCATGCGCGTGTAGAGGCCGCGCACGATGTCGAAGTGGTGGTTGATCATCCCGGCGAAGCCCTTCTCCGTGTCGCCGGAGCGCAGGAGCCTCGAGCCCATCATCGGCGAGAGCGTCAGGGCCACGATGCCGGAGATCAGCACGGCGCCGGCGAGGGTGAAGGCGAACTCGCGGAAGAGCGATCCCGTCAATCCGCCCTGCAGCGCCACCGGCGTGTAAACCGTGGCCAGCGTGATGGTCATGGCGATGACCGGCGCGACGAGCTCGCGCGCGGCGTCGATCGCGGCGGCGAACGGCGACTTGCCCATGTGCAGGTGCCGCTCGATGTTCTCCACCATGACGATGGCGTCGTCGACGACGAGGCCGACCGACAAGACGATGGCCAGCAGCGTCAGGAGGTTGATCGTGAAGCCGAACGACAGCATCAGCAGCACGGCCCCGATGAGCGAGATCGGGATGGCCACGACGGGGATGATCACGCCGCGCACGGATCCGAGGAAAAGGAAGATGACGAAGATGACGATCAGCAGCGTCTCGCCGAGGGTCTTCAAGACTTCGTTGATCGCTTCCTGGATGTAGGCGGAGGAGTCGTACGGCACGCCCGCGGTCATCCCCGCGGGAAGCTGGGCCTGGATCTCCGGCATCTCCGCGCGCACGCGCTTCATGACGTCGAGCGTGTTCGCCGTCGGCAGGACGAAGATGCCGATGAAGACGGCGGTCTGGCCGTTGAAGCTGACGATCTGGTCGTAGGTCTCGGCGCCGAGAACGACGTCGGCGAGGTCGCCGAGACGGACGACGGTGTCGTTCGACTGCTTGACCACGAGCTGCTTGAACTCGTCGGCCGTCGTGAGGTTCGTGTTGGCCACGAGGTTGACCGAGGTCATCGTCCCCTTGGTGCGCCCGAGCGCGGAGAGGTAGTTGTTCGCGGCCAGCGCCGACCATACCTGCGACGGCGAGATGCCGAGGGCGGCCATGCGCTCGGGCTTGAGCCAGATGCGCATGGCGAAGGTGCGGTCGCCGAAGATGTCGGCGCGCTGCACGCCGCTGATCGCGGAGAGCTTCGGCTGCACGACGCGCACGAGGTAGTCGGTGATCTGGTTCTGGTCGAGGTCCTTCGACGAGAAGCCGAGGTAGGCGGCCGCGAACTGGCTGTCTGTGGTCTGCAGGTTGATCACCGGCGCCTCGGCCTCGGGCGGGAGCTGGTTGCGCACCTGGGCGACCTTGGCCTGGATCTGCGTCAGGGCCGCGTTGGTGTCGTAGTTGAGCTTGAGGTGGACGGTGATCGTGCTGACGCCCTGCGCGCTCGACGACTCGAGGTAGTCGATGCCGTCGGCGCCGGCGATGACGCGCTCCAGCGGCGCGGTGATGAAGCCGCGCACGAGGTCGGCGTTCGCGCCGACGTACGCGGTCGACACGACGACGTTGGCCATGTCGCTGCGCGGGAACTGCCGCACGGAGAGCGAGCGGATCGACTGCAACCCGGCGATCAAAATCACCAGGTTCACGACCATCGCTAAGACGGGGCGCTTGATGAAGAGATCTGTGAGTTTCATTACGAGTCTTCCGGCCGCGGCTTCGCGTTATTCGCGGGCTGCACCGCGTTGTTGACGACGACGGCTGCCCCGGGGCGGAGCTTGAAGACGCCCGAGGTGACGACTTCCTCGCCGGGCTTGACGCCGGTGACGACGCCGACCTGATCGCCGCGTGAGCCGCTCAGCTTCACGAACTGCTGGCGCACGCCACGATAGCTCTTGCCGCTCTTCGGGTCCTTCACGTTCTCGACGATGAAGACGGAGTCGCCGAACGGCGCGTAGCTGATCGCCGACGCCGGCAAGGCGATGACGCTGGCGGCGCCGCCGCGGTCGAGATGGGCGTCGACGAACATGCCCGGGCGGAGCTTGCCGTCGCCGTTCTCGAAGATGGCCTGTACGCGGATGTTGCGCGTGGCCTCGTCGATGACGGACTCGAAGGCCTTGACGGCGCCCGACTCGCTCGCGCCGCCGAGGGCATCGGAGGTGACGTTGATCTTCGTCCCCACCGCCACCTTGCCGAGCTCCTGCTGCGGCACGCTGAAATTCACGTACGCGGGGCGGAGCGACTGCAGCGTCACGATCGGCGCGCCGGCCGCGAGGTACTGGCCGAGGTTGATCTGACGGATGCCGAGAACGCCGGCGAACGGCGCGTGGATCGTCTTCCGATCGATCGTGGCCCGGATCTCGCCGACCTGCGCGACCGCCTGCTTGTAGTCGGCGTCGGCCTTGTCGAACAACTCCCGCGAGCCGATACCCTTCGCGGCCAGGTCCTTGGCGCGGTCGTACGAGACTTTCATCCACGTCACGGCCGCTTCGGCCGCGGCAAGCTGGGCGCGCTCCTGCTTCGTGTCGAGGCGCACCAGGATGTCGCCCTTGTTCACGGCGCGGCCGGAGTCGAAGTCGATCTCGCCGACGACGCCCGGCAGATCGGCGCTGACGGTCACGCCCTGCGCGGCCGCGACGGTGCCGATGGCGTTGAGCGTGGTGTTCCACGACTCCGGCTTGGCCACGACGGTCGTCACGGCCTCGGGCGGCGCCTCCCAGCTCTGCGACATGGCCTTCTTGATCTGCATGAACTTGAAGCCGCCGATCAGGGCGATGAAAACGATCACCGCGGCGAGCATGAGGAGCATTCGTTTGGTCATAAGCGTCCGTCAGGATATCCGAGCGGATTTGATTTGCGCGGAGCCCGCCCGGCTGGCCGGGACCCGTGCACCACTCGTCAGCAAAATGGTCAATCGTGAGCCGTCGCGCGGCTCGACCGCCGCCACGAACGAGAGGTTCACCACGTGCGATCGATGTACGCGAACGAATCGCGAAGGTTCGAGACGCGCGAGGAGGTCCTGCAAACGTGCATGCAACAGATGGCGCCGGCCGTCGGCGTATAACGCCACGTAGTCGTCGCATGCTTCCAGGCGTTCGACACGGTCGAGCGGCACGGCCAGCATGCGCCCGCGCTCCTTGACAAAAACGTGCGACAGCGGCCTCGACGGCGAGAGGACGTTCGCGCGCGCGGCCACGGCGGGCAGGCCGTGCTCGATGGCCGCGCGCGCCCGGGCCAGCACGGCGTGCACGCGCTCGCGGCCGAAAGGCTTGAGAAGGTAGTCGAGCGCGCCGATCTCGAAGGCGGTGACGGCGTAGCGGTCGAAGGCGGTGGTGAAGATGATGTACGGCCGGTGCGCGATCTGCTCGGCGACGGCGATGCCCGACGCGCCGGGCATGCGGATGTCAAGGAAGAGGAGATCGGGGCGGAGCTCGTCGACGGCCCGGATGGTCGTGAGGCCGTCGCCGCACTCGGCTACGACGTCGATCCAGTCGACCTCGCGGAGATGGTCGCGCAGGGTGCGCCGCGCGAGCGGCTCATCGTCGGCAATCAGTGCTCGCATGGGATGGTGAAGGAGACTTCGAAGCCGTCGTCGTTGTGAATGTCCAACGTCGTGCCGTAAACGGTCTGCAACCGCTCGCGCAATGCAGCCAAGCCAACCCTGTTCCCCGTTCCCTGTGACCCGTCACCTCCGTCATCGCGAACTCTGATCTGCAACCGATCGCCGCCGACGCGCGCATCGATCTCGATCGTCCCCCCCTCGGCCCGCGTGTCGATGGAGTGATGCACGGCGTTCTCGACGAGGGTCTGCAGCGCGAAGGACGGCGCGCTGCAGTCGAGCGCGTTCGGATCGATGTCGGCCTTCACACGCAGGCGGTCGCCGTACCGCAGCTGCTCGAATTCGAGGTACCGCCGCGTGAACTCCCACTCCTCGGCGAAGGAGACGGCGTCGCCCTCGCCGTCGCGCAGCGTGTAGCGGAGCATGTCGCCGAGCTTCTCGACGGCATTCTCGGCCTCGCCCGCGTCGTGGCGCACGAGCGCGCCGACGGTGTGCAGGGCGTTGAAGAGGAAGTGCGGGTGGAGGCGGCTGCGCAACGCATCGAGTCGGGCCACGGCGAGGCTCTTCTCCGCTTCGAGCGCGCGCCGCTGGGCCTGGAAGGCGTAGGAGACGCCGGCGACGATGGCGTAGATCCAGACGCCTTCGACGAACCAGCCGACAGCCATCGACCGTCGCGCCGGCATTTCGAACAGCCACATTCCCGCCGCCCAGATCGCCGCATACGCCGCCGCGCCGCCGAGGTGCGTGGCGTAGAACGACAGCCGGAGCTGCAGGGGCACGTGCGCGCAGAGCCGGGAGACCGCCAGGCTGAGGATCGCCGCGGTGCCGATGGCGTAGAGCGCGTGCGGCAACGCGTCGCGGAACGTGGCGCCCATCTGCATGGCGAAGAGCTGCCAGAGCGCGACGAACGGCAGCCACGCGGCCACGATGGCCAGAGTCTTCTTCATGCGCGGTCCGAGGATACGCCGCGGGCGCGGCGCGGAACGCTCGTTCGCCGATGCATTCGGAAGATTCGCCGAATAGTCGTCGGTGCTTTGCGCGAGACTCCGTACCGTGCGCTCATGAGAAACGCACCGCTCGGCCTGCTCATGTTCCTGCTGTTCTGCACGGC